>JARYLX010000195.1 GCA_029907415.1 Melioribacter sp. | reverse complement strand
TTCAAAATGGTGGCTTGAAATATTTAGCTGAAAAGTCTTCATTAAAAATCATCAAAGAAATTAAGAACGAACCATTAACAAGTCACATTATTGTTTTAACTAAGTGAGTTAACTATGGAAATAAAAAACATTGAATTGAGAAATAATTTTTTTATGTCGCCAGTTAAAACTGGTTATGGGGATTCTGAAGGTAATATTTCCGAACGCCACATTGCTTTCTGGGAAAGACGTTCCAGACACATTGCAGCAATAATTTTTGAACCATTTTTTATTGATAAGAAAGTTCGAGAACTTCCCACTCAAATAGGAATTGAAGAGGACAACAAAATTGATGGTCATAAAAAATTAGTTGAAACAGTTCATCGTAATGGCGCAAAAGCTGTTGCTCATATTAATCATCCTGGCAGAATGGCTAATCCAAAATTGCCCGGCAATGTTTATTTATCGGCATCAGATATAGAATGCCCGAATGGTGGACAAAAACCAAAAGCTCTTTCTCTCGATGAAATTAAAATTGTTCAACAACAATATATTGATGCAGCTATTCGTGCAGAAAAAGCAGGCTATGATTTTATTGAACTTCAATTTGGACTTGGTTACTTAATTGCTCAATTCATTTCTCCAATCACAAATAAAAGAAATGATGAGTACGGTGGGAGCTTTGAAAATCGTTTGCGTTTTGGATTAGAAATTTTAAGAGGTATAAAATCCTCTGTAAGATTACCTGTAATTGTAAGATTAAGCAGCGATGAAAAGTATGAAGGCGGATTAACGATTAATGACACAATTCAAATTGCAAAAATTCTTGAACAGGAAGATATTGCAGCTTTACACATAACAAGTGGTGATGTATGTATGAGCCCTGCATGGTATTATCAACATCATTTCATACCAAAAAAGAAAACATGGGCATTATCAAAAAAGATTAAAGAACATGTTTCGCTCCCAATTATTACAGTCGGACAAATTAATGAACCACAAGATATTGATGAAATTCTTTCAAATAATGCTGCAGATTTTATTGCAATAGGCAGAGCACTAATTGCAGACCCAGATTTTGTTGGGAAATATTTAAAACAAGTAGAAGGAAGAATTCGTCCGTGCAGTTCTTGTTTAACCGGCTGTTTAGGAAGAATAAAAATTGGAAAAGGACTTCAGTGCGAAATCAATCCGCTTGTTGGTAGAGAGCTTGAAGAAATTACACCTGCAAATCAAAAGAAAAATTATGCAGTAGTTGGCGGTGGATTAGCTGGAATGCAAACTGCCTTAGCTTTGAAACTACGTGGCCATAAAGTTACATTATTTGAGAAAGATAAACTTGGAGGACAATTTAATTTCGCACCACTTCCATCACAAAAACAATCTTTGCAAAAGCAAATTGATTATTTTGTTGATGAAATTAATGATGCTGACATTGAAGTTATTTATAAAGAAGCAACCGAAGATGATTTAATTGACAAGTATGATGGAGTGATTATTGCAACTGGTTCTCAACCATTCATTCCACAAATTGATGGATTAAAAGATTATCACTGGGCTGAAATTCTATATGAATTTAATATCCCTCGAAATAAAAATGTAGTAATAATTGGTGGAGGATTAATTGGAGTTGAAATTGCAAGCACTTTGATTGATTATCACAACAAAGTAACAATTATAGAAATGCGCGAAGATATTGCACGAGATATGGAAATGGTTACTCGAAAATTAAACTTGATGAAACTTAAGGAAGCAAATGTCCAGATTTTCACAAATTCAAAAGTAACAAAGATTGAAAATGACAAACTTTATTTTGTTCAGACAAGTGGAACTGAGAAAGAAATTATGCTAAAAAATATTGATTTTTATGTTATTGCAGCTGGAATGCTGCCAGATAAAAAACTAATTGAAAAACTTGAGGGGAAAATTCCAATTTATACAGTTGGTGATGCAAATAATATAGGTGATGCAGTTTCCGCAATTCAAAGTGGATATTTTATTGCAAAAGAATTATAAACAAAATAAAAGGTGGTTTTATGTTAATACTAATTGGAGCTGACTCAAATAATTTAACTTCTCCTGTTGCTAAAAGATTCGGGCATGCAAATTATTACATTGTTTATAACACTGAAACAAAATCTTTTGAAGCAATAGAAAATATAAAAGGAAGACATCATCATGAGAATCTTAACGAACTTACTAAAAAAGGCATCGAGACTTTTATTGTTGGCAATATTGGTCCCCACGCATTTGAAGTAATTAATACAGAAAAGAGCAAAGTATTTCTTGCAAGAAAAATGTCGGTTCAGGAAGCAATTGATAAATTTTTGCAGGGTGGACTTTTACAATTAAATGAACCAACAGTAAAAAAAAGTATAGGACATAGTAATATACATCACGATAAATAAGCTTAATTAAGAAGAATTAAGTTAAATTTGCTTATTAATTATTTGATAACTAAGAGACTGACTAAAAAAGTAATTTTTGAATTTTAAATCCGTGTAAATCTGTTCAAATCTTAGTCATCAGCGGTCAATAATCTTACTTTTTAGTCAGCCTCTTTATAAATTACAATGACTTATATGTAAACCACCAATCGTATCCTTCAGCAACTTTCTTTCTTTTTTCAGCTTCAACAATATCTTTAGGTGGAGGAATTATTACTTTATCATGAATCAATTCGTTATTAGGCCAATTTTCTGGCATAGCAACTTTATTAATATCAGAAATCTGTAGAGCTCTTAATGCACGCAGGATTTCATCAATCTGTCTACCTACTTCTTGTGGATAATAAACCATTAATCTGATAATTCCTTTTGGATCGATTATGAATACAGCACGAACTGTGTTTGTTCCTTTTCCTGGATGAACCATTCCGAGTGCTTTCGAAACATTTCCCATATCATCGGCTATAATCGGGAAAGGAATTTCGACACCAATTTTTTCTTTTATCCATTCAACCCATTTGATATGAGAAAATACCTGGTCAATTGAAAGTCCAATTAATTCTGCATTTAGTTCTTTGAACTTATCATTTCTTTTTGCAAATGCAACAAACTCAGTTGTGCATACTGGAGTAAAATCCGCAGGATGGCTGAATAATACAATCCATTTTCCTGCATAATCCTCCGGGATTTTTTTCAATCCGTGTGTAGTTTGAACTTCCAAACTTGGCATCTTTTCACCGAGCAATGGAATTCCTCTTTTTACTTCTTCCATATTTTCTCCTTTTGATTTTTAATGATTATTTTTTTGCTAATTGTGAAATTTGTCTTTCAGAAAAGAATGAAGAAGAAACTTTTGTAAATATAACATTAAAAAATTTATAAATACTTTTTAAAAATAATTTACGACCATAGCTGCAATCACAAATCATTGGCTTTCCTCCTTCTCTAAGATTGATTTTAATAACCATACATGTTTTTCATATCGTTCAGCAACACTGTATAATTTGCCAGCAGTTACTTCATCTCCAAATTCAGATTGAATTTCTTCACCGGTTTCTCTAATTCTTTCAGCAAGTGAATCATAATCATCTGCTAATTTTTTTACCATCTCAAACTGATTAGGATATGTTCCTTCTGTTTCTTCTTTTAATTCAGATAATTTTAAAAATTCACTCATAGAACCTGGTGCATATAATCCATAAGCTCTAATTCTTTCTGCTGTTTCATCAATGTCATCAGCTAATTCATTATATAATTCTTCGAACTTTTGGTGAAGTGTTAAAAATAAACTTCCTCTTACATTCCAGTGATAATTTCTTGCTTTTGTATAAAGAACATATTGGTCTGCCAGAATAGGCTTAAGCATTTCCGCAATTCTTGTTTTTGAAACACTGCTTAATATTGTTTTCATAATTATTCTCCTTAATTGTTTCCTCTATTATTCCAAGCTTTATGCCACAAAATTTTTATCAAAAATTGGCCAAAAAACAAAATTTTTTTATTGACTTTTACATTTAAAACTATATTTCGTAATATTTAATTACGAAATTTCGTTGTTAACTAAATTTAGGTGTAAAATGGAAGATCAAAAATTAATGCACTCTGATTTGATTTATTTAACTCCTCAAAGAACTATGGAAATTGTACTTGATACAATTAGCGAAATAATTCCTTATGAACTTGCCGTCATTTTAAGCAAAGAATCAAACAATACATTGAAAGTAAGATACTTACGAGGACCTCTTGTTAATGATGATTTAAAAAATTTTGAAATATCACTTTACCATAGGCCTGAACTGCTTGAGGTTTTAAATGCAGGCCAGGTCAAATTAGTAGAAGAGACAAAAAACCCAGAACATAAAGACACATATTCAGGTGTAGTAAATTTACCAATTGGACATTCTTGCATGCTTGCACCCCTAAAAATTAATGGAGAGTCACTTGGATTGATGACACTTGACCACAGTCAGTGTGATATGTTTACTCCTCAACGAGTAAACATTGCAAACTCTCTTTCAAAATTAATTGCTCTTGCACTTGCTCAAACAATTGTAAATGATTCTTTAATGAACGAAAGGGAAACTTTAATTTTTGAACGCAATTCCTTAATCACTGATATAAATTCTGTTTTTGAGGGACTTGTTGGAAATTCTCCAAAATGGCTTCAGGTAATTGAAAAAATAAAATTGGTCGCTCCTACAGAATCTCATGTTATGATTCTTGGAGAAACTGGAACTGGAAAAGAACAGGTTGCAAAAGCAATTCATGCATTATCGAAAAGGTCAAATAAACCTTTTATTACTTTAAACTGTTCTGCCCTCAATTATAATCTTGCAGAAAGTGAATTATTTGGACATGAAAAAGGAGCTTTTACAGGTGCTGTATCTTCAAGACGAGGAAGATTTGAATTAGCTGATGGTGGAATTTTATTTCTTGATGAAATTGGTGATTTGCCACTCGACATCCAACCAAAATTATTAAGAGCAATTCAGGAAGGAACATTTGAAAGATTAGGAGGAGAAAAAACCATTCATGCTGATGTTAGAATAATTTGTGCTACAAACGTAGATTTGGAACAAAAAGTTAAAGAAGGAAAATTCAGAGAAGATTTATTCTATCGATTAAATGTATTCCCAATTTATCTTCCACCTCTTAGAGAAAGAAAAGATGATATTTATCTTTTAGCAAATTACTTTCTTGAAAAACTTTCTAAAAAATTCAGTAATAAAAAATTCCTTTTAACAGATGAAGCAATTAAAATTCTGAAAGAAAATTATTGGGCAGGCAATGTAAGAGAACTTCAAAATACACTTGAAAGAGCTGCTATTTTAAGTGCTGATGGAATTATTAAACCTTCTCATTTAATTTTTGAAAAACATTTTTCAAGTAAAAATATAATTGTTGACGAAGCTACAATTGGTTCTTTTGAAGATGAAACAAGAAAAATAATTCTAAAAGCTCTTGATATTTGCAATGGTAAAATTTATGGAAAAGATGGAGCTGCTGCTTTACTAAAACTTAAACCCACAACTCTTCAAAGTAAAATGAAAAAGTTAAAAATTACGTACAGGTGAATTAATTGGCTTTATAAATCTAAGTAGCCAATAATAAAATTAAACACATATTCTGCAGATTTATAAAATTCATTTAGTTCAATATGCATTAATCTGATAAATTTAATTTTAATCTAAATGTTGACCAATTAAGATATTTTTTCATGATTAAAATTAGAGTATTTTTGAACTGGGATTTATAAGTTATTAATGGAATTGGATAAAAAATATTTGGAACATTGCTTAGAGCTTGCACTAAAAGGAAAAAACAAAGTAGAACCAAACCCTCTTGTTGGTGCAGTAATTGTAAAGGATGGTAAAATTTTATCTGAAGGCTGGCATGAATATTTTGGCGGTCCACATGCAGAAGCAAATGCAAT
>JARYLX010000194.1 GCA_029907415.1 Melioribacter sp. | reverse complement strand
AAAGTTATAGATGTTGAAAGTAATCCAGTTCTAAAAGATATGATAGGCTATGATATTGTTACAAGCGATGGGACAACATTACTTGGGGCAGATGATAAAGCTGGCATTGCAGAAATTGTTGATGCTATGAATTATTTAATCACACATCCTGAAATTAAACATGGAACTATTCGAGTTTGTTTTACTCCTGATGAGGAAGTCGGGCGCGGCACAGAAAAATTTGATGTAAAAAAATTCGGTGCTAAATATGCTTACACAATTGATGGAGGAACAAGAGGAGAAGTAGAAACTGAAACATTCAGTGCAGATGCAGTTGTAATTAAGTTTAATGGTAAGAATGTTCATCCCGGTTATGCAAAAGGGAAGATGATTAATTCAATTAAAATTGCTGCAAAGTTTTTAGAATTATTGCCAAAAGATTCTCTATCACCTGAAACCACAGAAAAACGAGAAGGCTATGTCCATCCAACTTCGATTAATGGAAATGAAACTCAAACAACAATTAAATTTATTATACGAGATTTTGATGCAGAAAAATTAAAAGAGTATGAATCACTCTTGAAGGATTTATGTAATAAAGCAATTGGATATTTCCCTGGTTCAACATTCGATTTCGAAGTAATTGAGCAATATCGAAATATGAAATATGTTCTTGACCAGCATCCTCAGGTAGAAGCTTATGCAATAGAAGCACTTGAACGGCTTGGAATAAAACCAATCAAATCTTCAATACGCGGCGGCACAGATGGTTCACGATTATGTTACATGGGACTGCCAACCCCGAATTTATTTGCTGGCGGACATAATTTTCATGCTTACACTGAATTTGTTGCAGTTCAGGATATGGAAGCTGCAGTAAAAATGATTGTTACTTTAGCACAGGTATGGGAAGAAAAATCGTAATTTATTCTACAATTTTGAAATATTCTAAAAAATAATTTGGGATTATAGCTCTGTTTATGAGTTGGTTTTTGGGTGGAATAGGTAATTTCCATAAAGATTATTTTTCTACTATTTTAAAAATTGTAGATAAGCCATTGCTCAATCATTCTGAAGATAAATTATTTATTGCTGCAGGAGGTAATCCTGATACTTGCAATTTTAAAATCTATCCTTCTAACAATGAAAAGAAAAATTGGCTAATCATAGGTGTAGGAATTTCTAAAAACAATAAAAAGAAATTCTTATCAGAATTAGATTGGGAAAATATTGTTGCTAACAACGAAGAAGAAAAATTTGATATTGATGGCCATTACATTTTAATAAGCTGGAATAAAGATAAACTTGTATTTATTACAGATAATTTGGGTTTGCGGGATTTTTATTATTGTAATGATAAATCGGGAAACATCCTATTTTCAACAAGAATTGATTGGCTTTCTAAATTAACATCATTAAAAATTGATTTTAAGGAATTTGGGAGCCGCTGGTTATTATTTAGTCAATTGACTACTAACTGTGTATTTAATAATATTAATCGTATTACCGCAGGCAAAAGTGTAACAATTAATAAAAATACAAACGAGATTAAAATAAAAGAAAAAAATTGGTTGCCTCTATTCAATGAGCAACATTATAACTTGCAAGATTTTCACGAGCAATTAAATGAACTTATATCCTTTCCACTGATTGAAAACAAATTATCATTAAGTTTATCTGGGGGATTAGATTCACGTTTATTATTCTCTTTGCTGCTTAAAAACAAAAATTACAACTGGGATACCCACAGCTTTGGTGAACCCAGTCATCCTGATTCAATTATTGCTAAAAGAATAACTTCCGATTTAGGAATACCCCACAAACAAATTTATTCACCGTTCCCACCATTAAAACAGTTTATGAATGAATTCTTAGAATTTAATGGGCAAACAATTGGCAATGTATCGGTTTCCTCTTTCATTCAATTAAGACACTATAAAGAATTAAAAAACAGTAACCAAATTATAATCGATGGTGCGTTTGGAGAAATATGGCGAAGAGGATTTTTTACAAAACTTTCGATTATTGGTTCAAACTATATTCTTGAAAAAGATTTTAATAAAATTTTACAATACTTGAGAGTAAATCGAGCAAACATTTTTAATGAAAATATTATTCAAACAATGATAAACGGCTGTAAAGAACAACTCGAAATATTATTTGACAATTTACCATCACCTCATAAAATAGGTATTGATAATTTCATAGAAATATTTGCTATCAAAACAAAGCTTCCAAATTATTTTTGCTATGAACAATCAAGATTAGATAATATTATAAAATGCTATATGCCTTTTATCCAGACGTCTCTATTAGAAAAAATATTTATTCTTCCATTAACTATTAGAAAAAATGGAAATCTTTTTAAACTGCTACTTAAGAATAATAATAAACGGCTAACTAAATATCCTTTGGTTAAGGGCTACACTATTTATCCATACTGGCTTAATAATACTCAAATGCGTATTTATAATTACATAAAAAATCGATTAAACAGACAAATAGATGAATCGAAAGTAATGCTTATTAGAAAATTATTTCCTTACATTTATGATTTAGTTAATTCAAGAACATTTAAGGAGTGTGATTATATTAATAAAAAGAAGATTATGTTCTTAATAGAACAATTCCAGCAAAAAAATTATAAAAATGAAATACTAAATGAATTAGACTGGTGGCTAACTTTTGAAATTATGAAACAATCCTTAAGTTTAGACTAAGGAAGGAAATATACTTTATGCCTCAACAACTTAAACGTGCAACTGATATTGCTTTAGGAATTAATATTTTTTTATTTGCAATTAAAGCAATAGTTGGAATTCTTTCTAATTCAATTGCAGTTATATCTGAAGCATTAAATTCATTTACAGATATTCTTGTATCAATAGGAATTAAAATAGCTGTAAAGGTTTCACGCGATAAACCAGACCAAAAACATCAATTTGGACACAATGCCGCCCAACCAATTGCGGCATTTATTCTTTCTGTGTTTGCTTTTGTCGTCGGGATTAACATTGTTGAAGAATCAATTAAAAGATTAATTGAACCACAAAATATTCGCGCAATTCCTGAAGTATATGTTGTTTTAATAGTTACAATAATTACTAAAATTATTTTGAATAGATATCAAATAAAAGTGAGCAGGAAGTATAATAGTCCTGCTATTAAAGCTGCATCGGTAGACAGCATAAATGATGTTCTTGCATCTTCAATTGCATTGCTTGGTGTTTTTGGTGCAAGTTATAATCTTAATTATTTTGACAGCATCGCAGGTATAATGGTAGCACTGTTTATTTTTAAATCTGGTTACGAAGTTGGAAGAGAAAATATTGATTATCTTATGGGCAGGTCAGCAAGCAACGAATTTGTAGAAAAAGTTAAAAATGTGACAATGAATATTGAAGGAGTAAAAGGAATTAATGATTTACGTTCACATTATGTGGGAAATAAATTCCATATCGAAATTCATATCGAAGTAGATAAAAATATTCCGACTTTACTTTCCCATGACATTGGCAACCGTGTCCGTTATGCTCTTGAAGAAATTGATGAAGTCCAAAAAGTTTTTGTACACATAGACCCAATATGAAATTTTATTAATATGATTTTTTCTTCACCTCAATATTTTTGCTTCATATTTTTGCACTTGCTCTTAACTAATTGACATTATAATTTTATATCAAAAAAAGAAGATGATTAATTGCAAGAACTAAAGAAACTTACATTACTGCACTTATTAAGATATAGTGCAGAAAAATTTTCTGAACGTCCCTCAATTTCTTTTATAGATTCTCAACCTTTAACATACAGAGAATTTAAAAATAAAATTGAATCTGTTTCTGCATTTCTGAAAAGTGAAGGGATTATTTCGGGAGATAAAGTTGCTATATTGAGTGAAAACCAGCCTAACTGGGCTATAGCATATTTTGCAATTACCTCAATGGGAGCAATTGCAGTTCCAATTATGACTGAATTTAGTGTTGCTGAAGTTCATCATGTGTTGCGCCATTCTGAGAGTAAAGCAATTTTTGTTTCTGCAAAGCAATTCAACAAAATTGAGGATTTCAAAGAAGGTAATATTCAATTACAAATTTTACTTGATGATTTTTCAATTATACCATTTCATACAAAGAATGATTTATTAAAAGAAATAATTTCAAGTGGAAAAAAAGAATTAGCAAAGATAAAAGAAGCAGCTCTTAAACTTGTTGGAATTTTTCCTGATGAAGTTGAAGAAGAAAATCCTGCTTTGATTCTTTATACATCTGGAACTACAGGTCATTCTAAAGGTGTAGTTCTAACACATAAAAATGTTGTATCGAATGCTATTGATACATTGAAAATTGTTGATGTTAAACCTGAAGATAGACTTTTATCAATTCTGCCTCTGTTTCATACAATTGAATCAACGCTTGGATTGGTAACACCAGTACTTGCAGGTGCATCTATAACATATTTGAACAAACCTCCTACTGCTGCTGTTTTGCTTCCAGCATTATCAAAAATAAAACCAACAGTAATTCTTGCAGTTCCTTTAATTATTGAAAAAATTTATAAGCTGAAAGTTTTGCCTGAGATTAATAAAAAAATAATTGTAAGAAGTTTATATAAAATTCCATATATCAGGAAAAAACTAAATAAAATTGCAGGCAAAAAGTTAAAGCATACATTCGGGGGAGAATTAAAAATGTTATGTCTGGGAGGCGCTCCCCTTTCTGCTGATGTAGAATTATTTTTGAAAGAAGCAGAATTTCCTTATGCTGTTGGTTATGGTTTAACAGAAACATCCCCTCTTGTTACAGGAACAAATCCAAAAGAAGTTAGATTTCGTTCCGCAGGAAAACCATTGCCAACTGTAAGAGTAAAAATTGATAATCCAGACCCAATTACAGGTGAAGGTGAAATTTTGATTAAAGGTCCAAATGTAATGAAAGGATATTATAAAGACCCTGAGCGCACAAAAAATACATTTACAGAAGACGGCTGGTTTAAAAGCGGTGATTTGGGTTTGATTGATAAAGATGGATATCTTTTTATTAAAGGTAGATTGAAAAATGTTATTATTGGTTCTAATGGTAAAAATATTTATCCCGAAGAAATTGAATCTATAATTAATGAATCGAAATATGTACTTGAGTCTCTTGTCCATGAACGAAATGGTCAATTGATTGCAAGGGTTTATCTTAATTATGATGAAATAGATAATGAATTTAAGATACAGAAATTAAATGAGTCTTCTGCTCGAGAAATTATAAATAAAATTTTATCAGATTTATTAAATCAAGTTAATGAAAGAGTAAATACATTTTCACGATTAACAAAAGTGATTGAACAACGAGAACCTTTCGAAAAAACACCCACTCAAAAAATCAAACGTTATCTTTATGTAGAGTAAAATTTTCTGAAATTAATCTTACTAAAACTAAATTTTTTTGAAACAAAACCATTATCTTAGTGTATGAGAAATCAAATTTAGAATGGGAACGACATGAGAAAATATTTAATTGCAATTTTAGTCATCTTGACAATTAACATATGTTTTGCACAAAATACTTTAGAAGTGCTGAAAAAAGATCATACTATAGATTCTTCTAAGGTAATATTACCTGATGAAATTTATAAACGAATTGATCAGGTAATCGTTCAAATTCTCTCAAATTATCATTATAAAAAACAGAGATTAAACGATTCTTTATCATCAGTAATATTTGATGAATACATTAAAAATCTTGATAATGCCAAATCATATTTTTTGAAGCAGGACATAGAAGCATTTGAAAAATATCGTTATCAATTTGACGATTTCTTAAACAGCGGTGACTTAAATATTCCTTTCGAAATATTTAATGTTTACAAAAAGAGATTAGGAGAACGAATTAATTAC
>JARYLX010000193.1 GCA_029907415.1 Melioribacter sp. | reverse complement strand
AGAGGGGTGATTGATCGCCTCCTTTAAGTTGCCGCCTTCTTGTTGCCCAGTTATTACCAGTTGAATGTCTGGGGCTAGTTTGTTATTGCTTTTTTTGCCTTTTCAGAACAAAAATTTTTCCAGTTTCCTCGAAAATGGTGCTTGACATTTTACCGCTGGGCTTTACTTTTAACTTTTTCTCCAAACTTTTATAAAAAATACTCTTCAGCAAGTAAAATGTTATGTAGTTGTAAATTATCTTTGCCGAGCATGGCAATTAACGTTCCGCTCATTCACGAACTTGATGGTTGGCGCGACTTTTGCCCAACTTTCATCCCGGCTCGTGTGAGTGGCAATTAGCTTTATTGATAATGGTAAATTAGGGTTATTTGGCTTCCAATATCAATCGTAGCATGTACCAAAAAATGGTGGATGGTCCGGATATAATTATTTTTATACCAATGTTAAAAAATCTGAAAACATTTCTGTAAACTCATATCGAGTAGTTCCACAATCATCATATTGCTCTACTTCTCTAATTTGTTCAGCTGTCATCTTAGTCCAAAAAGCTTCTAATATATTTTCCTTTTTTATTGATTTGGCTTGACTAATAATTTGTTTTGCATCGTCTGTTTCTGAATATGTAATTGCTCCAGGCTGTAATTGTAAACAGTCGTAGTGAATATAATTCTCAGGCTCTCTTCTTCGGGTTGCGTATGCTATAATTCCATCTTGTCTTAATTCCTGAATTGCTGCGGAATTCTTAATTTCTTCTGGAGTACCTTTATCCGAGTCTATTAAAATACACCAAGGTAAATTAAATTGTTCAGCAAGTTTAAGTGTCTTCCAATGCTTTAAGTTTCCGCAACCTCCTATTGGAACTATAGCAAATCTTTTCTCTTCAAATGTGTGTGAAATGTAACCGGCATTTTTTAATTGTTTGGCAGTATGATTAACGAATATAACATCACTTTTACCTTCAACAAGCAATAATGCTGTAGCATTTTTAGAAATAGGGTCGGGTAGTATTCCAAGAGTTTCTGCAATTTTCTCGAAAACATCATCATTCCCTAATTGAACAGTTCTATTTAAACCATCTTTTTCTATAAATCTTAAACTTTCTAATGGCAGAAGGCCTGCTAAAGCTGGAGTATGTGTTGTTAGTAAAATCTGACTATTATCAGTGTTAGACAGCTCAATAAACGCCTTAATTAGCATTTCTTGATGATCTGGGTGTTGTGATGTTTCTGGCTCTTCAAATGCAAAGATTACTTGATTACCTTGATTTTCAGTTCTTCTCCTTTCTGCTTCGGCTCTGAAGAAGTTAAGTAATATCAGCCTTCTGATCCCGCTTCCTCTTTTATTTATGGGTATGTCGTCTTCTGACTTAATAGTTAATTTAAACTGTGAATCAAACTTTGGTTCTGTTTTAAAGTCAGGGACTAATTCACGTGCGAGCTCAGGAGACATTTCTTGTAATTTAGCAAGTGTCCGATTTGCTGTGTCAATCGCCTTATTTCTCACCTGCGTTTTAATATTTTCAAGCTCTACATTTAATTCGGTAAGTGCTTGTTGAACTGCAATTTTCATTGGATCTGTCACTTCTCTATCGTCATCCTTACTTTGTCTATCTGATTGAAACAAAGCATACATTGGTAGATATTTTTCCAAAGCTTCATAGACCTTTTTAGTGTCTTCCTTATCCACCAGCAACTCGACTTCCTGCAATTGCAAGTCTGGGAATGTCTGCCAAATGGCTTGTCTGATTGATGAATTTACATTACCGTTGTAACTATCTTGCGCAATTCCTAAAGAATTTGCCCTTTGTCTTAATTCAGTTCTTTTTAAAGTTAAAAGGTCATTACCGTTCTCAACAGTTGGGTGATTACAAACAATAAAGATTTTCTCCTTTGGTTTAGCTGCTGTTGCAGTGAATACTTTTTTTATTTCCAATTTACCATCACGATTCAGCAAATGCTCATTTAAAAGTGAAGTTTGTGCTGCTGTGTCAATCACGATTTCTCTTGGAATATCTGTAAATGTACAAGTAATTTCAATGTTATTGTCTTCTGAATTCTTGCTTAAATCATCTTTTTCACAAGTAACAGTTGAATTATTAAAAAATATCTCAAGTGCTTCTAAAATTGATGATTTCCCAACATCATTCTTTCCTATAAATGCAGTTAGGTCAGAAATAGGGATTAATGTTTCTGCTTTATATCCTCTGAAGTTTCTAAGTTTTACTGCATCTAATTTCAATTTAGTAGCCTCCTTATATTTTATTTCAAACTTCCAATTATAGACATTAGTTGCGCTATTTAAAATAATTTCTTAGCATTTGGCCCCTCATAGTCTTACCCTAAAAAATCATCAGCCACACGATGTATCGGTGTTATACGCACGCGATTTTATATAACTTTAAGTTTCATGTACTTAAATAACTATGAAATGCAGTCTCATGTAAGCATATGGTATACAACGATTGATTTAAATGGGCCATTTGTTGGATGGTTGGCCGGATACAAGTGCCATGACTACTAATATTAAACAAAAGTTGACCAAATGCGTCAAGAAATATTATTTACGAGGAATGAGAAATAATGTCGAAATCTGTCGTTAAACCAATTGATCTATAAAAAAAGAGAAAGAGTATTGGCATAACCCAAAGGGTTTTAGGTGGTGAAATCAGGCTCACGGAATACCACATACTTAGAATTGAAAAAAGTCAAAGAGTAATATCGTTAAAAACCGCACTCAAATGTGTTCAGAAGTTTGGGAAACTTGATTTTATTGATGAGGAGATCGGAGCCATTTTTACAAATGAAAAAAGAAGGTGTAAAAACTTCGAGTTATAAGCTTGGAGTTTTTTTGTGGAGGTGATTGATTGTGAAATGCTAAATTCGGTGTAATAGAGGTGATGCATACGGATAAATTTTGCCTAATTGGGAGGGACAACAATGATATGTAAGAAAAGAATAATATTTTCAATATTACTAACGGTAATAAGCCTATTATCATTTGCGAGTTCAGCTTTTGCGGATGGTATACCCATATATCAGTATGATGTTAATAGCGGTGCAAAAAGTTCGTATTTATCTATAAATAAAAACAACCCGGCAACATTTGACTTTACAAGATATGACGATTATTTTACCTGGTGTTTTAAAAATGTCTATACAACTCCATATTTAGCAGACGGAACTAGTTACGATATCGCAATATCAATGCAAAATACTTATTGTCGGGAAAATGGAGGAGAAACTGCACCGAGTTTAATGATTCGCGGTTTAAATTTTAATGATGCTTGGGTTGATATTGCAACTATTTTTCCTGGGCCTGGCTGGGTTACCGGTACCAATTACACCTTTAACATGCCAAATATGCCAGATAATTATAAACAAATAAGTCTAGCTTACGGTCTTGGATTTTATACGAGTTCTGTCGGAACAGTAAATTATCAGTATAACAACATTACTTTCAAGGTGTGTAGAATTGGCGCAGATCAAAATACTGTAAAGCAGGCCAGGGATGCGGCTAATACAGCTGCAGTTAATGCAACAAATGCTTATAACGCGGCGAACACGGCCGCAACTAATGCGGCCAATGCAAAAACAAGTGCGGACACAGCAGCAACCAGAGCACAGACAGCAGTAAACCAGACTTGGTACTCGGGCACCTACGGAGGTTCCTCCGAAAGCGTAGGGAATATTGCGGGATATATCCGTATGCTGCAGTAATTTAGTTGAATTGATGAAAGATTTGTTGTATAATTCCTAATTTACTGGTTTGGTATGTTAATAAGTACATTATCACAACCCATAAGACGATTTTAGAAATTTTTGTTAACATCTCACTAAATATGTTGTAGTTTATTATTCGGAAGTTCGGGCAGTCTATCCCGGCGCGCCTTACACACCAAAAACAGCACACTCCATCTTGACATGCATATATTTTTTTGTTTTTTATAATTAACCGTTTTATTGAATCTAATCTTGCGCCTCCCATCATATTTTTTGCTGTATCTCCCTAACAGAAAGGCCGGGCGTAGTTCACTTCCTCCCGGTGACAGGTGTGGACGCTGGCGAGGACCCGTACCAGATCCTCCATCCTAAGACCAGGGTTATATGCTTTGCCCCTATGGCCACCGGCTGGCTCATAGCTGCATAACGATATTGCTTTCATGGATACTCTTTTACCAGTAGGTTATTTTTATCAAATCCAGGAGGAAAAAAATACTAAATCATCGAATATGTACGATTATTTTAAATAAAACCCTTTTCCAGGTTCAGGTTTACCAATAATTATCTTATTTTCAATATTAGAGTCTCTATTATTAAAATGAATAAAAACGGGTTTATCATGTTCATCTTTTTTGTAACCCAGAAGAACACCTCGTAGTTCTGTTGTCGTATTATTGAACTCCACTAAATTATCCTTGTTTAATTTAATCATACGAATAATACCTCCTTTTTACTATTGTAAATTAACAATCCTAGTGCAAATATATAAAGCACGTGAAAGGATGTTCTATATGCCATTTGATTTTATTAATTTTAGACATTATTCTATTAACTATTTAGATCTTTTTAATGAAATTAACTCTCAAAAAATTCTATCTGATGAAAATCTCCAAAGTCAATATCTTAAAATGTGGATGAAAGAGTTAAATGATTGTGATGACATCTTAAAAAATCAATTAAAGACACCCGAATCTATTTCCAAATTGCGCTTGCTTCTTCAGTTAGAGCCAGAAATATTTCAACTACCTATTGATTTTCAATACAACAAAATACTTCTTCATTTTCGTGTAACTATTGCAAATGAAATTATTTCGGATGCCAAACATAAAAGCCAATTTATTCCACTTTCAGAGTTTGTACAAAAAAATAGTTTATTTAAATGGACCCCGGTTAATACAAATGTTGACTCCTATTCAAATTCCAATGAACCAATAGTTATAGTACCTTTTTTAAATGGTCAGTATAGTTATCTCGTAATTGATGGAAACCATAGACTTACATATAAAACAAAAAATAATATTGATAGCATTTATGCATTAATAATTTCAGAGCAATCAGTCATTGAACATTCTTTGTTTTCAAGTGGTTTTGATAAACTTTTTTATATCATGTATAATGAACTAAATCATATGGCTAATGCAACACATTATAAAAAGGCAAACGCTTTCCAATTAGTTCAAAAATCATACCTCAAAGATGGAAAGTTCAAGTTTTTCTAAGTTTGGCCGTTCACTGCCTCCGTAATAGATATGCACTTTTACTCCCCACCATTTACTCTTTATTTTGGCAACAAGCATTAGCCCCGGTATTCCATCTCTTCCAACTTTGCCATAATACCTTCAGCTAGGGCTTTAGCAGAAGTGTTTTTAGTTTAAAAAATAAAGAACCCTAAGTTTCTCGTGGTTCTGAATTAGCTTTGTCAGATTAGTAATTTAGAAGTTGCTCTGAATCTTGCTGACCAGTGTTACCGAGTGTGCTTATTAACCGATGCTTCTCAATGAAATCCTCCAGGTCAGACTCCCTGATCCGGAACTGACCGCCGGGAAGTTGATAGGTCGGCAAAAGTTTATTTTTTGACCACCGCCAGATCGTTGTCCGGCTCACGCCTAGCTTCTTTGCCACTTCCGACGCCGTCAAAAGCCTATCATCCCTTTCAGCCAGAGCAGTGGCCTTTCTCACCAGGTCCGTGAAGGCATCCGGTGGGATACAATCCTTGACATACTCCAGTTCTTTAAGAAAACTTTTTAGTCTATCGTTCAATAGGTTTCACTCCTTTTCAATGTGTTTCATTTGTTGCAGGTTATATCCGTATGCTATAGCATTAATAATTAAAATCTAATTTTACATTGAATCACCTCACAAAAAAAGAACCC
>JARYLX010000192.1 GCA_029907415.1 Melioribacter sp. | reverse complement strand
GGTAAGCGAAATTAGTAATTATACTTTGAAAGGAAAACATACAACGGTAACTGTATTAATGAAAAAAGTAGATGATAATACTTTTGTTATTGATACACCAGGAATCAGAGAGATTGACCCTTATGGAATAAAAAAGGAAGATTTGTGTCATTACTTCAAAGATTTTAAGGAATTTATTTACAATTGTAAATTTAATACATGCACTCATCATCATGAACCTGATTGTGCTGTTGTAAAAGCATGTAATGAAGGAAAAATTAATGAAGATAGATATAAAAGTTATTTAAACATCTTAGAGACTATCGAAGAAGATTTATTTTTTGAGTAATAGAACTTTCTTTTTCATTTGTTCTATAAACTGAATAATTACTTCATCGGGCACACCATCATGATGTTTTGATTTTAATCTCATGTCGCATTGGTCATTGATGTAATCAATTAAAACAAATTTATTTTTTCTTGTTAATGCAATTTCAGTTGAGAAGTAATCAATTCTTGTAATTTTTGATAATCTTTTGGTTATTCGATGCAATGGTTGAAGATGATACTTTTTAATCTGTTCATAAGTAATTGATTCATAAACATGAGTATGGTCATCCCACCAAGTTGGAATAACTTTATTAAAAGCCCAGAATACTCTGAACCATGCCCTTTTTCCGCTTAATGTTTTAGGATAAATTTTTTCCTGAATTAAAAATTCCTCAGTTTGATTTTTAATTCTTTCTTTTTGAATCTGTGAAATTGTGGTTGCATCAACTTCAACTCCTTCACCACCACCTGTTTCAATTGCAGGCTTAATTATAAATGGAATACCAAGTTCTTCTAAATCTTTTTCATTTATGTTGAGATTGTGATTGTAATAATAAGGAGGCAATAGAATAGTTTTTGGCAAATTAAAATTTTTCTTTGAAAGCAATTTGTGCATGTAAGATTTATTTGTAAACTTATGAACTTTTTTATGAGGATTAATTATATAGGTTTTTCTTTTTGATAAGATTGAGGCAATTGGTTCGAAATCCGAATCAACATCTGAAGCGCGGTCTAAATAAGCTCTAAAGTGTAGCTGTTTTGATTTTAATGAATTGATAACTTCAAAAACATTATAATTGCTGATTATAAAAGTTGAAAATCCATCCTTCTGAAATATGAATTCGATTAGTTCGACAAACTCTATATCATATTCCCATGTGTAAGATATTGCCAGATCAAATGTATTCATAACTTAAAAATATTTTTTACAATATTAATATAATAGCTTTTATTAAATTAATATTGCAAGCTCACATCTATCTATGATTTTTAATAATATGAAAATAAAATCGAAAAGTATAAAATTTTATTTGGTGATTATTTAAAATCATGGTTGTTGAATTTTAGTATAATTCATTTGCATTTTATTTTAAGCATATATAGAATCTTGTAGAACTTTTCTTTCTTACAATTACATCTTGGTTTTTATTAATTTCGATATGTTTCTATCTAACTTACTTGTTAATCAATACTTGATAAACTATATTTTGAATAAAATTAAATGGTGATTATGAAATATTTATTTTCCTTATTGAGCTTACTCGTATTTTTAAGTTGTTCTTCTGATATAATTAAAAAGCCTTTACCAGCTTCTTCCATTAAAGTTGATTATGAAAAATTAGCTGTAGAAAAATTTATTAATGGTTCTATTCAGGAGATAAAAGGGAATATACAGGAAGCAATTAATGAATATTCTGCAGCATTAAATTATGCTGATAAACCCGGAATACACTATGCACTCGCAAAAAATTATTACAGAATTAATAAATTAGCACTTGCATTACAGCATGCAAGAAAAGCAGCTCTGCTTGAACCTGATAATAAAGAATTTCTTTTCCTTCTTGCTTCTGTTTATAATTCCTCTCATCTTGAAGATTCTTCGATATCGGTTTATGAAAAAATAATTTCACTGGATTCAACTGACGCAAAAGCTTATTTTCAACTTGCGCAGCTTTATGAGAAAAATAGACCAAAGTATGCACTCACGATTTATAAAAAGCTTATTGATATGATAGGACCTGAGTGGAATGTGCTGATTAATATGATTGAGTTAAATGAGAGACTTGGCAATATTGAAGAGTCCATTAGCATGCTTGAAGAGTTAGTCAAACTTAATCCTTCGGATTTGGAATTGCAGAAGTTATTGATTGATGCTTACATTAAAACAAAAAATTATGATAAGGCATTAAAAACCTGCGATGAATCTTTAATAAGTTATCCTGATGAAATTGGTCTTCTTGAACTTAAGGGGAATATATTTATTCAACAGGATAGGTGGAATGATGCAGCTTTAGTATATGAAAAAATTTTTGAAAATAAAGAAAGCGATTTTAACACAAAACTCAGAATTGCATCTTTATTTATGATGGCTTCAGAAAAAGATTCAACTAATCTTTTTACAGCAAAAAAGTTTTTTGAAAAATTAAACATTGATTCTACTGATTGGCAGATAAATGCTTCTCTTGGTGAAATCGAAATTAAGTTAAAGAATGATTCATCAGCTATTGAGTATTTTAAGAAAGCTGCATCACTTGCAGAATGGAATTCGCAATTGTGGATTAGATTAGGAGGACTATTATTCGATAAACGAAAATACTCAGATGTAATTTCTTTGCTCTCTGAGGCTGTTGAAAAATTTCCAAATGACTTTGCAATTAATTTGATATACGGATTATCATTATCACAAAATAATCAACATCAAAAAGCAAAAATTTATCTCGAACGTGCAGTAAATATTAATCCAGATGATATTACATCTTTAACAGCATATGGTTATACTCTCAATCAATTAAAAGATGAAAATGGGGCTCTAAAAATTCTTAATAAAGCTTTATCAATTGACCCCAAAAATATTGACATAATTGGCATGGCTGCTTTGATATATGATTCTCAAAAAAATTTTGAAAAATCAGATTCTCTTTATAACGAAGCACTGAAAATTGATTCGACAAATGCATTGATATTGAACAATTATGCATATTCTCTTGCTGAAAGAGGAATTAAATTGGAAGAGGCATTAAGAATGTCGAAAAAAGCAGTTGAAAAAGAGCCAAAGAATGCTTCCTATCTTGATACAATAGGGTGGATTTATTATCAACTCGGAGATTATAAAACAGCAAAAAAATATATTGAAGATTCTATCAAACAGGATTCAAAAAGTGCTACTATAACAGACCATCTTGGTGATGTTTATTTTAAACTTGGTAATAAAGAAAAAGCAAAAGAACTCTGGAAAAAAGCACTTGAACTTGAACCATCAAATGAAAAAATTATTCAAAAATTAGAAAAAGGTGAATTGTGAAAAGGAAATATTTTTATTTACTTCTTTTAATAATATTATCAATATTGTCAGCATGTGCTCCAACTAAAACAATTGAGAAAGAACTGCTTATTTCTCCTGACAGACTGGTAATAAAATTAGAAGCCAATCGTAGAAAAATAAAAAGCTTTGCAGGCAGTGGTATTATAAATGTTCAGAATAAAGAATTAAATGCAAAAAGTAATTTCGAAGTAAATTTAAAAAAGCCTGATTCCCTGAGAGTTGATTTTTTTGGCCCTTTTGGAATTGAACTTGCACAAGCTGTAATTTCTTCTAATGGTTTTTTGTTTTATGATGTAATTAATAACAAAATTTATAAGGGGAATTTAAGAGATGATGTTTTGCAGAAAATCTTAAAAGTAAACTTATCCTTGAGTGATGTAATTGATGCATTAACTGGTTCTGTAAATTTAACCGATAAGTTGAGAAAGGAACCTGATAAATTTGAATATGAAAATAAGTTTTACAAATTAACTTATGTTGATTCAGTTAATTCATTGGAGAAAGTTTATCTTGTTAAAGCAGATGACCTTTCAATTTCAGAAAGTATTATACAAAATCTTAATGGAGAAAAATTGCTCGAAGGGAGATTTTCTAATTTTAAAATGTTTGATAATGTCCCTGTCCCATATGAAATAAGAATAAATGACTTTAGAAACAATCAACAGCTCAAAATTGAATACAGAAACATAAATGTTAATAAAGAACTGCCAAATTTATATATAGAAATACCCGATGACGCAAAAATTTTAGAATGGTAAAACAATTTATTAAAATAATTTTTGTCATTCTTTTGCTATCATGCCTTTCATTTTCTCAAAAGAAGGACAGCATTTCTATTAGGAACAAACAACTCGAACAGATTAAGAAAGAAATTGAATTATTAGAAAAAGAATTAAGTAATAAATCAAAAAAAGAAAAGGAAAGTCTTGAATTTTTAGAGAGAAGCAGCAGACAAAGTTTGTTAATACAGAAATTTATAAATAATCTTATAGCCGAAGAAAATCTGAAGTCAGCAGAAATTCAAAAAACAGAAGAAAAGATAGCAGAAATTGAAAATAAGATTTCTCTCCTCAAGCAAAAATATTCACGTTATATAGTTTGGGTTTATAAAAACAGAAACACTTCTACATTGAAATATTTAATTGGGTCAAGTTCAATTGGAGAGATGCTTAAGAGATACAAATATTTGAAATTCATTACAGAACAAAATGAAAAAGATTTAAAACTGCTTTCATTGAGTAAAACGAATTTAGCAAAATATAAAAATCAGCTTCAGCATGAAAAAGAACAGAAAGAAATGCTTGTTTCACAAAAACTTGAAGAACAGAAAAAACTTGCATTGCTGCAAGCAGAGCGGAAACAATTGATTGTTTCATTAAGAAGGGATAAGAAAATTATAGAAGAAGAAATCGACTCGAAAAGAAAAGCTGAGATTGAAATTAAGAATTTAATTTTCAACTTGATTGAAAAAGAAAGAATAAACAAAGCCAAGCAGCTTGAGGAAAGAACAAAGAATAAAGTTGTTAAACCTGTTCTTGATTACACCAAGTTTGAAAATTTTGATAGATTGAAAGGGAAGTTGTTGTGGCCTGTTAAAGCAGGCAAAATAGCACGGAAATTTGGGGAAAATAAAAATGAGAAATTAAATACAATTACTTTGAATTATGGAGTAGATATTGCAACAAAATCTCAGCAGGAAATTATTGCTGTTGCCGAGGGAATAGTTTCTACGATAGAATGGATTCCAGGTTATGGAAGCGTAATTATTTTAACTCACAATAATGAATATCGTACTGTGTATGGACATGTTGGAGATATTAAAGTTAAAGAAGGGGATATAATTAAAGCTGGAACTGTAATCGGCAGAGTAAGCGAAAGTCTTGAAGGAAACATTTTACATTTCGAAATATGGAATGAAAGAAATTATCAAAATCCAGAACTGTGGCTTGCTAAAAGATGATAGCTGATTCAAAAATATAATTTCAACAACAAATCTCATGAGAGTTTATGAAAAATAATTACAAATTACTCATAATGATTTTTTTGTTTTTACCTGATATTGTTCATTGTCAGTTTGAACGATTAAATCAAAACGAAGCAATGCTTGGAGGAAGCTTTGGTTTGACATGGATAGATGGAAGACCTCACTATGCATTTCGCATTTTTCCAGAAATTCAGTTCTCAAAAGTTGGAATTGGGTTGGATTTGAATTTAGAGTTTACACCTGAAGGAAAAATTCGCAAAGAAAATTTTAACGAGTTTTCAGATTATCTGAGCATAATTCGTTATATACGATATGGTAAAAAACATGACCCTCTTTATTTTAGAATTGGTGCTCTCGATTATGCAACATTGGGACATGGAAGCATAATGTATCTCTACAACAATAGTCCAGCTTTTGACACAAGAAAAATTGGAACTGAGTTCGATATTGATTTTAATAATTTCGGATTTGAATCTGTCTATGGAAATTTTGGCCAATCAGGCGTTATGGGATTAAGAGGTTACATTAGACCAATTCGATTTACAGAATTATCATCTGTTCCTATACTTGGAAATCTTGAACTTGGTGCAACATTAACTACGGATTCAGATGAAAAGAGCGGAATAATTGCAGGCGATTATAATTCTTACAATA
>JARYLX010000191.1 GCA_029907415.1 Melioribacter sp. | reverse complement strand
AGGGCAAAAGAATATTACTTTTGCCCGTTGTCAAACTATGTCAAGTTTGAGCTTTAGAACTCACAGCAAAAGTACCTTTATTAGTAGTACCACTAGATTTTTCAATTGGTTTTTGGTATGTAACAACAAAAACGAACTTAGGTCCATCGGATTTTTTAATTGTAACTTTCACTTTATTTGTTAAGCTTGGATATTTATCTGGGTCCTTAGGTTTGATAGTAAACTGTAAGTTTATTTCATTTGGTATAAAAATTTTATTTGAGCCTTTTCTTTCAATCTTTTCGAAAGCTAGTTCGATTTCCTCTATAAGAACTGTAAATTCTCCATTTTTATCCGTAACGCATTTTTTAATGATAATTGGTCCAGGTTGCTGCTCCACAGTAATCTCGGCACCCGGAACGGGTTCGCTTGCAACGGCAGATTTTGTAGTTGGGTTGATAAATGCATCAAGAGCTTTTTTGGATTCTTTTGTTTCTTGCGAAAAAGCTTCGCTTTTCAGAAGAACGTAGCCAACTAATAAAACCAGAAAGAAAATTGGTTTTGTTTTCATAGAGCCCCCCAGTTAATTAGTTTAAGATAGTTAATTAAAAATGGGCAACTTGCCCCATATATTTATCTCTTGTTTTAGATGTGTTTCCTATTTGAATCTTTTGTAATCAAGTAGATTTAGTATTAGGTTTTTTATTGATATACTAATTTATTTTCGTAAATGCTTTTCCCTCTTAAATAAGAAAGAACAAACTCATAATAAAGTTGCTTTTCTAATTTAATTGTGAAATTTGTTTTTAATATTTTCTTATTCAATCCCTTTGGTATTTCAACTTTTGCATTTGCAGTAGAAAATAAATTGGAAGTATCTCAAAGTGAAATTACAAATGCATTTGTTATGCTATTAACTGCTTTTCCTTTTAATTCAATTATAAGTTTTTCATTAAAAATTAAAGTTGAATTTTGTGCAAAGAAAAAATTACTTAATGAATCATAAATAAAAATTGTTTAAAAAAATGCTTTCTTTAATACATTTATTTATCCTGATATTATTCATGTTAAATTTAATTATGAATAAAAAAAATGGCAACTGTTTGTTATCAAACAAAAGAAGATGAGTAAAAAATTCAATAACTGTAAGATTTCTAAATTGAGAAAAGACTTTCTAAAAAGAAAGTTTTATATATTTTCCCCTTGGGAACAAGAATCTAAATCAATTAAAATAAAATGGGTTCCCACTTTCATGGGAACGACAAATCAATATTTTTCACTTTGCTATACAATCTTCTTAAAATTTTTATGAGGAAATCCTTTGGAAAAATTATTCTATGTTATAATGAACTGTCTGAACAATAGACATCTATTTTGATAGCTTTTTGCACTGTACAAAATCTCGTAATGTGATGTTGATATAAATAAAATCATCATTGTAAAAAGAGCTCATCTTGTTAATAATCAATCAATTCGAGTTTGATAGATATTGGTAGTTATGCAAACGGTATAGTTGTTATGTGGCACCGCTTATCTACGATGAGGTTATAATTGATTTTTAAATAAAAGATATTTTATAATTCGGTGTATTAGTGTGAAAAAATATTTCTCGCTGATTTCGCAGATTTGCGTTGATTGTTTATCTGCATTTAGTTCTGTGTAATTTTTATTACACGGAGTTCCACTGAGAATTTTTCACAGAGAGCCACGGAGTGTTATACAATTATTAATTTCGAAGTGATAAAATTGTTGTGAATTATTTTTACTATTTGTACATATAAACGAAGTTATAATGTAATAAGAGATAAAATTTTTTCTCAAATTTAGATTTTTATTTTTCTATCAAATGCATTTTTAATTTGTCATTCAATTCCTTTGGCAGTTCACTTTTCTTGAAATTACTTTTTGTTACACAAACATGAACTGTTTTTGCAGTTGCTGCTAAGCCATTATTTTGGTTATAAATTTTGTAGCTTAATTCAAAAGATGATTTTTTCATTTTGCTAACTTGTATTTCAATAGTTAGTTCATCGCCAATTTTAATGGGAGAGATATAATCCGCTTCTGCATGTAAAATTGGAAGAACATATTCTTCATCAAAGAAATAATTTCTTTTCATGCTCATACTTTTCATAAAATCTTCGTAGGCAGAGTGCAGATACTTGAATAAATTTCCATAGAAAATAATTCCAGCAGGGTCAGCATCAAAAAAATATGTTTTTATTTTTACTGTAAACATTTTTGAACTCGCTTAATTGATTAAAATACATTCCAGTAAATTGATAGTTGTGCAGAAAAATATCTGTAACTTGATTCATCTCGTGAAGTGCTGCCCATTCCTACTTTTCCACTAATTAATAAATATTTTATAGGCTGATAGAAAAATTCAGTGTGCCCCTCTAAAGCTAAAAATTTATTTCTTGGAATAATTCCAACTTTTCCACCTAATACAATTTTCAATTCTTCTCTGTTTTCTAAATCGTGGTCAACCCAGATGCAATGGGATTCAAAATTTTGAGGTGAATAATAGTTTTGTTTTTTTAATTTGTAATTTGTGTAATAATATTCATAGCCTGCTGATAAATCTCTGTAAAAGTATTTTCCGATTCTTAACATCAAGTCATTCCCTTCATTTCCATCTGACACAGTAATATATTGAAATGAACCGCTAAGTTTTAAGCCATTGCTATGTCTGTAATATCCTTCAAGTCTGTAAAGAGAAGAATAATATCTCTGGTCAATTAAATAAGGAGAATAGAGAATAAGTGCAGCATCAGAATTTTGATAAACAAAAGCCATTGAAATTGTATCTTTCTTTTCAAATCTAATGAAAGCATCTCTTTCGTTACGTGCTAAAAAGCCCTTTGCGTTTGTTGTTCCAAATCCTGCACCTGCATTTAAATCTTTTGATAAACGAAATAATAAATGTCCTTTTAATGTTCTGAATTCTCTTTGTCCAATAAAATTATAAGAAGAAATTATATCTTGATTTAAGCTTTCTGCATTTGCTTTAAGCTGTGAATGAATAAATGAGATTCCAAGAGTAAAAAAGTTTGTAACCCCTAAATCTATTCTTGAGCCTAATGACCAGATTTTAAAGCTAAGATTATCATTGTAAAATTGAGTGAGTGGTGCCAATCCAACATAATTAGGAAATGTTTCGAGAATTGCAGCTAAGCCGGTGACAGGCAGCCACTTTTTTCTTAGTTTAATCATTCCCACCTGAGTTGAATCGAGCTGCCAGTTATCAAGAAGATTATTATAAATTACTCTTGCAGAATCATGTTCTCCCAATTTTGCAAAAGAATCACCAAGATACATTTGTGCTTCGAAGTCAGTTGAATCCTGTTTAACCAACTCTTTAAATTCCTTCACTGCATTTAATGAATCGCCCATAGCATAATATACTTTTGCTCTTTGCATTGCTGCATCATAGTTATAATTTGTTTCAAGAACTTGATTATATGTTTTGAGTGCATCTTCATATTTTTTAGCACAGAAAAGAACATCACCATATTCTTTGAGAATTAAAACATTTGGTTCAGCTTTAGAAAGATATTCTTCATAAAATGGAAGAGCCCCACTGCAATCTTCGGCTATAACTTTTTTTCTTCCTTCTTCAAGTATTGCATATAATTTTTCTTCTTCTTCTCTCATTCGTTGCCAATCAATATTGGATTGAAGTTTTATTACTTCATCATTTGCAGGTTCTATTTCTTTTGCTTTGTCAGCATACTTTTGAGCAGCATCATAATCTTTTTGAATTAATTTAAGAGAACCCATAGCAATATTTGCTTCAAGATTATCTGGTTTTGCTTTAAGAACATTTTGTAAATATTGTTCTGCAAGGTCAATATCTCGATTAATCCACACAGAAACCTGAGCTCTAAAAAGTTGATAATCAAGATTATTTGGATATTCTTTTAGCAATTTATCTGTGATTTCAATTGCTTTGTCAAATTCTCGATTCCAAGCAGATATTCTTGCATAACGATAAATTAATTGAGGGTCAGTTTCATCCGGATATTTTTCAAAATATTTGTTAAGCAATACCATTGCACTATCGTAATACTGAAGATATTCATAATACTGAGCTGCAGTTTTTACTGCTTCTCTGTCAAATTCATTTATTAATAATTTTGCTTTTGCTTCACTTAATCTTTGTTGATAGATATTTTCTCTAAGTTCAAGAACTTGAGTCCATCTGTCTTTGTATCTTTGGTCTTCAGAATGTGTTAGTGATATAATCTGCAGCTGCTGGTAAGCTTCTTCGTATCTTTTTGCAGCAATTAATTCATCTACAAGTTTAAAGCGGGTTTCTACATCTTCAGGATTTCTTCTTAAAATTCTGTAATATCTATCTATTGGATATTCTTTTTCAAATTCTCTTGGACTTTGCTGAGTAATATAAGCCTGTTTTGTAACCATATCTAATCCATCTTGAGCTTCTTTAAAAAATGGTTTAATGCTCAGTGATTTTTCAAATGCTTTTTTTGCAATTGCATATTTAGCAAGCCACATCGTAAAGTAACCGTAACGACTCCATAAACGCCAGTCATCAGGATAACGTTCGACATATTTTTTTAGAATTTTTTCTCCTTTCGAAATACTGCCTGTTTTAGCAAGTATTTCTGTGTAACGAATTATTTCATCAGGCGATGCATTATCATCTCGTTTGAGATATTCATCATACCATGCTTCTGCTTTGTCCCAAATTTCCATCCATCTATATGCCTTTCCAATTTCAAGATAGTTTACAGGATTTTCAGGATTAATAGCTATTTCTCTTAAATGTCCTTCAATTTTTTTATTTAGAATTGCATACCATATTTCCTGAACCCTTCTTAGATTATTTTCATATTCTGATTTTTTTACTGAATTTTTTTCAAGAGCAATTGCTCGTCTGTAATCTAAGACTGCATTTTGGTATTGCTGTCTTTTTTCAAAACAAATTGCGCGGAGATTGTAACCATCAGCTTGTTGCGGAAGTGCTGAAATGTATTTATTAAGTTGATCAATTGCTTCACCATACCGGCCAGCTTCCATGTGAGAGAGAGCAGTTTTTTTCAAAATATCAACTTCAGTATTCTGAGAATAATTGACAGAAGAAATTATGATATTAAGAATAAGGAATAAAAATCTTATTGATTTCTTATTCATTCAGTGAAAATTTGTTATCTGTTTTGTTAAAAACAAACTTATTAAAAATCTTATAAAAATTATAATGAAAAGAATAGGAGAATAAAGTGTAAGGAAAGTTTATGAAATTATTGTGATAATGAGAAATTACTAACAAGTGTAATTTTTAAAATTGGAAATAGATGAAAGGTTGAATATCTGCAGATTTAAATTGTGCTGCAATCCATATTGCTATTACAAGAATTATAACTTTACCGAATGCAGGAATTTTTGAAATAAAATTAATTGTTTTTGTTTCTAATTTTGAAGGCATAAAGTGTAAAAAGTAGCCAATCACAATTAATCCAAATATTAAAGGAAGTCTTTCGACGAATTGAATGAAAACTTCACCATGAAAGAAAGTAAAAATTTGTGAAAGCATATCAAACACTGTTTGAATATCAGTACATCTGAAAACCATAAAAGAAATTGCAACAAGATGAAATGTGATAATTGTTTGAATGACTGTAAGAAACTTTGTATTATTAATTTTCAGCAATGTAAAAAATTTAGTTTTAGGTTTTTGAATTAGTAAAGCAAAGGACATCATAAATCCGTGCATGGCACCCCAGTAAATAAAGTTCCAGCCAGCTCCATGCCATAAACCGCAAAGTAAAAATGTGATGAAAATTCCAATCATATTTCCATAAACTCTGAGATTTCTATATTTCATCTGGAGTGGTCTGAATAAATAATCAAGAAGCCATTTTGAAAGAATTTTTTTAGAAGTATCCTCAACACATATCTTGGCATCTTTGACTTTGTTTCCTAGGATTCTCTTAAACCATGAACAGACATCAGAGTACATTTCCTTCTCGGTTTTATACAAACTATTCAC
>JARYLX010000190.1 GCA_029907415.1 Melioribacter sp. | reverse complement strand
TTCTTCTCTTACATAATCAACGATTTCATTATTCAGAAAAGCATTTTTTATATTCATATTGTCATAAAAATTAATGTCTATTTCTTTTGCATTCAGATTATTTGTTGTAAATCTAATAACAACTGTTCCTTTTATCATTTTATTATCTGGAATTAATTCGATATGAATATCATAATGTAATACATCAAATTTTGTCTGAATTGGAGTATTATATTCTTCAATAAAATTTTCATTTTGTTGAGTATTATGAAAATTTGTTAGCAGTTTTACTGGTTTATATATAAAATGAAAAGTTCTTACTGCAAATGGAACAATTACAAAAATTGAAAAGAGAATTGATACAAATGCAATTATAATTGCAGTTTTAACTGGATTCTTTTTGAAGTTCATAATATTACAGATAATTTATCCATAAACATCACAAAGTTAATCATTTATTAAATTGCCAATCAATCGATAATTAAATATATTTTAAGCAAAAACTGGAGGCTCCAATGAGAAATTATGCCGGTTCCGAAATTTTAAGGAAAACCCTTACAATGATTTTAGCCGGTGGTCAGGGTGAAAGACTATACCCACTTACCAAAGAAAGAACAAAGCCTTCAGTTCCTTTTGGAGGGAAATACAGAATTATCGATTTCACTCTTTCAAATTGTTTGAATTCTGGATTTAGAAAAATTTTTGTGCTTACTCAATACAAATCTGATTCTTTAAATCGTCACCTTTATGAAGCCTGGAATATTTTTAATCCTGAACTTGGAGAGTTTATTTATTCAATACCACCACAATTTAAAACTGGAAGAGATTGGTATCTTGGCACAGCAAATGCTATCCATCAGAATTTCAACTTAATAACAGATTCACAGTATGAATGGCTATTGATTTTATCTGGCGATCATATTTACAAAATGGATTACTTAAAGATGATTCAATATCATATTGAAAAGAAAGCTGCACTAACTTTATCTGCTATAGAAATACCAAAAGTTCACTCAAATCGTTTTGGAGTGCTTGAAATAGATAGTGATTATAAAGTTACTTCATTTCTCGAAAAGCCAAAAAATCCACCAGTAATTCCCGATAAACCAGATTACTCATTTGTCAACATGGGTATTTATGTTTTCGATGTTCCTGTTATTAAAGAAGTAATGAATAAAATGGAAGCTGAAAAAGTACCTAATATAGATTTCGGAAAAAATGTTATTCCTTACATGATAAAAAATAATTATCATATTCAAGCTTATAGATTTGTAGATGAAAATAAAAAAGCAGAACCGTACTGGGTTGATGTTGGAACAATTGAAAGTTACTATGCAGCGAGTATGGATTTAATTAGTGTTAATCCTCATTTTAATCTTTATGACCAAAATTGGCCTTTAAGAACAGAACAAAGACAATTCCCTCCAGCTAAAACTGTGTCACACGAAGGAGAAAGAGTAGGACGAGCAATTAATTCTTTGATTACTGATGGAACAATTATTTCCGGAGGATTGGTTGAAAGGTCAATACTTGGTTTTAATGTTCGTGTTAACAGCTATACTTATATTACTGATTCAATTATAATGGATAATTGTAATATTGGTCGTCACTCAAGAATTCGCAGAGCAATAATTGATAAAAATGTAATCATTCCCGAAGGAACTGAAATTGGTTTTGATCCTGAGGTAGATAAAAAAAGATTTACAGTTTCAGAAACAGGAATTGTTGTTATACCCAAAAATTATAAGTTCAACTAAATATTAATTTAAAATCAGATTCTTATGCTAAAATCAGGAAAGCTTTTACCTTTTTCTACTATTAATTTTAAAAAATCTTTTAAATCATTATGTCTTGTTTTATAATCAAGGTCATAAAATCCTACATAATAAAATTCACCGTTATCATAAGTAATTTCAATTCGGTGCATATTTGCGTCAAGTCGTTTGATTTTATCCCAGCTTAGAAGTTTTTCTTTACTAAAAATATTTTGTTTCAATACTATGCCATCCTCATTTGTTTTAATATATTTAAGAAATATTGGGGTACCATAAAATATTGAGACAAAAATTAATACTATTCCTAAAAGTAAAATGAGATAAAAAAGTAAGCTGCCCGCTTCATATACTGTTACACTTTGTAAAATAAAAGATAAACCAAGTAATGCATATGCCCATTTGGATAATTTAATGGGTTGACTGGAAAGAATAATCATTTTCTCCATAAAGTCCCTCATTTTTTTACTTACATTAAGAAGAAAATTAATTAGGCAATTTGTAATAAAATTTTTGAAAAAAACTTTATGTATTCAAAAAATAATTTCCAGAATAAGCCTAAAAAATTATGAACACAGATGACGCAGATTGAACAGATAACCACAGAAAAAAATCTGTGAAAATCATGTCTTATCAGTGTCATCAGTGTTCAAAAACAATAATCAAAATAAAGAAAATGAAAAATTGTTAGCATTCAGATGATATATACACATTATAATAGAGACTTCTAAAAAATATATTTCAAATTTACTGTCACTCTTATCACTTAAGTTCTTTTAATGTATTCAAGACTTTAAAAGGAAACATACAGCCATTATTTTTCATTTTGTTCCTACATTTGATAATTACATTATAGCCTTATGCCCAGAGCAAATTTTCTAATCAGCAATAGTTTATTGCTCGATTATTAATTACAAATCTTAATCATCACAGATACTTAATAAAATATTTTCTATTCATTTTAAAACAAAATTGAAAATCCTATTAACAACGAATTTATTTTTATTGTATGCTCTTGTGTATAAAAACTTCCTTTTATTTCATCGTGAAAGCGCTGGTAACGAAATTCTGTTCTGATAGCAATACTATTATTAATAAAATACTTCAATCCAAAACCAGCATTTAAGCATCCTACATCAAATTCATCAGACATACGAATATAGCTATTCGTCATCGTTAAAAAAGGATATGAATTGCCAAGACCATAACCTATCAAAAGGAACGGATAAAATTTGGTTTCGCCAATCTGCTGGTTATAAGCAATATTTGCACTTACTACAAAAGAAGGTTTTCCTCCCTCAGTTAAAAATGTATAAAATTCTGGCTCGAACTCAAACCCGCCATGAAGAAAATAACCTGCACGGATAAAAGAATTAAAATATAATCTTGCTTCTGACTCATAAGTATAATCGCCCGACTCGCTTTTTGATGAAACCGAACCTAAACTTCCACTTGCCGAAATTTCAAATCTTTTGCTTTCAATCTGAGCAAAAGAGATATAAGAGAAAAATATTATGAAAATTATCAAAAAGGATTTTTTCATGACCATCCTCATTTTTATTTAACTAAGATTTAAGAGTAAAAATAAATCTTTACGAAAAATTCCCCCCCTTGATTGTAAAAATAATTTTTCAAGTTCTTATTCATCTTATCATATTTTTTATGCTTAACAGTTAGCTTTCCATTGCATTGAGAATTTCTACAGCTTTATCAACATCTGTTTCTTTAACTAGAATTCTTATTCCTCTGCTCAATTGAAGGTGTGGTTTCATTGACCCACAATCATCTCTTGATAGAATTACATCAATATTATTTGATTGCAAATGTGATAATATTAACTGTGCTTCAAATTCATTTGCACATATTTTAATTTCTACAAGATTGATGTCAGTTTCTACTTCTGTTGTTTCATCCAGATTTGCACCACAAACTAAACATATTTTATCATCAACTTTTACAGGAGAATTACAATTAGAGCAATAATAACCGATAGATTCATTTTCATTATCCATTTTACAACTCAAATTAATTTTGAAATAATAACCATGTTACAATCATTTTCAGTTCTTAAACCTATTTAGCTATAAACTAATTAACCTTTGCCAAAAAATTTACACTGCAGCAAATTCAATGTTTTTATATATCTAATAAAAACTTTAGGAAGCAGTTTAAATTCATCAAAAAAAGTTAATTTTACAGCAATACTAATATGGAAAGTGTTCATTATATTCCCTCAAAAGTTATCGCAATATAATTATTTCAAGAAAAAATCAAAATAATTTAGATAGACTTTTTTCCACAGATTTCAGATTTTTATTACACAAATTCTCAACAAAATATTTTATGAATCCAATATTAGAAGATAAATTAAACAATTTGCCAGCTTTGCCTGGAATTTATCAATTCAAAAATGAAAAAGGCAAAGTAATTTATGTAGGCAAGGCAAAAAATTTAAGAAATCGAGTTCGTTCTTATTTTCAAAAAAATATTGATTCCCCTAAAACAGCAGCACTTGTTTCGAAAATTCACGATTTAGAAGTAATTATAACTGATAACGAAATTGAAGCACTCGTTCTTGAAAATAATTTAATTAAAGAACTAAAACCGCGTTATAATGTTAATCTTAAAGACGATAAATCTTATCCCTACATAAAAGTTACCAATGAACCTTATCCGCAAATTTATCCTACCAGAAATGTTGTTAAAGATGGTTCAAGATATTTTGGTCCTTACACCGATGTAAAAAATATGAAGCAGTCACTTAGATTGATAAATAAAATATTCAAAATAAGAAGCTGCAAGTATGATATAACAGAAGAAGCAATTCAAAAAAAGAAGTTTAAAGTTTGTCTTGATTATCATATTAAAAAATGTGATGGACCATGTGAAGGGCTTGTGTCTCAATATCATTACAATCAGATGGTTAACCAGGTTGTTAAAGTTTTGCGAGGTAAAACTGATGATTTGATTGATGAATTAAAATCACAAATGAATGAAGCAGCTGCAAATTTAGAATTTGAAAAGGCAGCAGAATTACGAGATAGAATCGAACAACTTCAAATTTATTCTTCAAAACAAAAAGTTGTATCCACTGACTTAGAAGATAAAGATATTATCAGTGCAGCTTATGAAGGAAAAGATGTTGCAGCTACAATTCTTAATATTCGCTCCGGTAAATTAGTCGGGAAACGACAACTTGCTTTAACAACAGAAGAAAATGAAGACGAAAATCAAATTTATTCAGCCATTATCAGATTTTATTATGATGAATATGTTGAAGTGCCAAAAGAAATAATACTCGAGGTTGAACCTGATGATGCAGACACTTTATTAGAATGGTTGAATAAACGAGCATTAAAGAAATGCAAATTTGTTATTCCTCAAAAGCAGAGCGAAGCAAAATCACTTTTGATGATGTGTAAACAAAATGCTCAGCTTTACCTCGAAGAAATTCAACTTCAGAGGATGAAAAAAGAAGGAAGTGTGCCTTATGCTTTGTCTGCACTTCAAAGAGATTTGCATTTGAAAAAACTTCCCAGAAAAATTGAATGCTTTGATATATCAAATCTACAAGGAAGTGATACGGTTGCAAGCATGGTTGTATTTGTTGACGGAAAACCAAAAAAAAGTTTGTATAGAAAATTTATTATTAAAACTGTAGAAGGTCCAAATGATTTTGCAAGCATGCAGGAAGTAATTTACAGAAGATACAGTAAACTTCTTGAAGAAAATGAACCAATGCCAGATTTGATAATGGTAGACGGTGGTAAAGGTCAGCTTTCAAGCGCAATTGAAACATTAAAAAAACTTGGATTAAAAGATTATGAAATTATTGGTCTTGCAAAACGCCTTGAAGAAATTTATGTTCCCAATGAATCAGAACCTATACTAATTTCAAAAACATCATCAAGTTTAAAATTGTTACAACAAATTCGAGATGAAGCACACCGATTTGCCATTACATTTCATCGAGAAAGAAGAAGCAAAAGAACTTTTACAAGTGAACTACTTGAAATCAAAGGTATTGGAGAAAAAGTTGCTCAAAAGCTTTTATCAAAATTCAGCATTGATGAAATAAAAAATTTAGATGAATCAAAATTATCAGAAGTAGTTGGAAAAGCTAAGGCAAAAATAATTTTTGAATTTTATCACCCTGAGAAAAAATCAAAAACATAATAAAAAGCCAGACCAAAAGACCACCCAGGTTAAATACTTACCGTTGCTTCCTTCCGGACCTGGCGGGGTTGGGTATTAACCT
>JARYLX010000018.1 GCA_029907415.1 Melioribacter sp. | reverse complement strand
CAAAGAGGCGGCGGTCGGATTCGCCCGCCAAAAATGGCGGGTTGCAGACCCTCGCCTTAGACCACTTGGCTACACCGCCAAATACTAAATTTTTTCAAAGAGGCGGCGGTCGGATTCGCCCGCCAAAAATGGCGGGTTGCAGACCCTCGCCTTAGACCACTTGGCTACACCGTCGAAAACCTGTTTAAAAAAGAAATCCCGAATATAATCGGGATTTTTTAGAGCGGGAAACGGGACTCGAACCCGCGACATCAACCTTGGCAAGGTTGCGCTCTACCAACTGAGCTATTCCCGCATAATCATTTATAAAGAACCATAATTTTTGTGCGTAAATATAATACTATGACCAATTCTTAGCAATAATGAAATTATTTTTTCTTTTACACCCTTGGTCCATGCATATATCCCCTGTAAGGTCTCGAATGCTGAACTGTTATAAATGCGCGTTTATCTATCGATTCAACAATTTTTAAGACTTCTTCAAGATGTTTTCTTTTTATTATAACTATTATAATTGATACTCCTCCTGTACTGCCCTCTCCGGGTAATATTGTAACTCCAAAATTTGACATTCTTAATTTATTGGCAATATCATCTGTATGATGAAGTGATACAATATTAACCTGTGAAAATCCAATTGCAACTCTTTGTTCAAGTGTAACACCAAGTATATTACCTAATGCAAATCCTAATGCATAACCAATTAAATTTATTGTATTGTCTAAATGTTGAACTATATAACTCATAGCCAATATCCAGATTAACACTTCAAAAAATCCTACAAATGCTGCGTGATATTTTTTTGCTTGAACGACCAGCATCGTTCTGAAAGTGCCAAGTGTTACGTCTGCAATGCGCATACACATTATAATTACAGCGCTAAGTATACTTTCAAGTGTCATGAAATTAACTCAAAATATTTAATGATTATGTTTTATTTTAGCATATCAAAATTAAGAATTTATTTTTGAAATGTTTGAAGCAGAAAGAACAGAATTAGTAAATAACTTACGAAAAAAAGGGATTACTGATGAACGTGTTCTCGAGGCAATGCAGAAAGTAGAACGTCATCGTTTTGTTCCCGAAGCCGTTCAGCATCATGCATACAAAGATATTGCTTTGCCCATAGGTTATGGTCAAACAATTTCTCAGCCTTACACTGTAGCCATTATGACTCAAGCTCTGAAAGTTCAGCCAGGAGATAAAATTTTAGAAATTGGAACAGGCTCTGGCTATCAGGCCGCAATTTTGTATGAAATGGGAGCTAAAGTTTTTACTATTGAAAGAAATTACGAACTATACAATCGTGCATTAAAGATATTTGATGAACTTAATCTGAAAATTGCAGCAAGATGCAGTGACGGTACTATAGGCTGGGATGAATTTTCTCCATATAACGGAATTATTGTAACTGCAGGTAGTCCGTCAATTCCAAAAGCATTAAAAAAACAGTTGGCTGTTGGGGGAAGATTAGTAATCCCTGTAGGCGACCGCCAGACTCAGGTTCTCAAAATTCTTACTAAAATTTCAGATGAAGAATTTAGTGTAAATGAAATACCTTATTTTGCATTTGTCCCTTTAGTTGGCAAAGAAGGATGGAACGCAAAGTAATTGTAATTGTTGGACCAACCTGTTCTGGTAAATCTCAAGTTGCACTTAATCTTGCTGAAAGATTAAATACTGAAATAATCTCGGCTGATAGTCGTCAAATTTATAAATATTTATCAATTGGAACTGCAAAACCTACAGAAAATGAATTAAGTAAAATTAAACATCACTTTATTGATGTATTATCTCCAAATGAAGATTACAATGTTAGTCGATTTGAAGGTGATGCATTAAAAATTATAGATAGGTTATCAACAGAAAATAAAATTCCAATTGTTGCAGGCGGTTCTGGCCTTTATGTTAAAGCACTTGTAGATGGAATTATTAATGAAGTTTCTGTAGATGAAGAATATCGTCAGCAACTCAGAGTAAAAAGAGAAATTTATGGAAATGAATTTCTTTATAATGAATTAAAAAAAGTTGACCCAGTAAGTGCTTCAAAAATGCTTCCACAAAATTGGAAAAGAGTTATGAGAGCTCTTGAAGTTTATCATTTAACTGGTAAACCAATTTGGGAATTTCATCAATTACACAAGAGAGAAGCTGATTATCAGTTCTGTCAATTTGGTCTTATGTGGGAAAGAGAAGTTTTATACAGGAGAATTGAAGAAAGAGTTGATTCAATGATTGAAAATGGTTTGATAGAAGAAGTAAGAAATATATTATCTATGGGATTTCCGAAAAGCTTGAACTCTCTCAATACAGTTGGATATAAAGAAATCATATCGTTTTTAGAAAATGAAATTACACTTGATAAAGCAGTTCAATTGATTAAAAGAAACACAAGAAGATTTGCTAAAAGACAATTGACATGGTTCAGGAAAGATAATAGAATAAAGTGGATTCAGATTTCAAATGAAAATGATTTACTTTACACTCCGGATATTATTTTAAAGAGCCTTACTTAGTCAAAAATTTTATCAACGCACCGTATCAAAATAAAATGTAAATTTGATACTGAAATTTTTAATAATTCCTGAAATTGTTTCCATAACTAATTCTACTAATCTTAATAAGAAAAAATAAATCAAAGGAGTAAAAATGTTCGAAGAGCAGTTAAGAAAATTAAATGAGCTGGAAGAGAAAATAAAAAATTTAAGAGGTTATCTTTAAATTAGATGATAAAGTAAAGCAAATTTCAGAAATACAAAAAAAATCAGAAGCTCCTGATTTCTGGAATGATCAGAAAAATGCTCAAGCACTCTTGCAGAAGTCAAAATCTCTTCAACTGTGGGTTGATGCCTGGAATGAATTAGATAAAAAAGAGAAACATTTGAGAGAATTTATTGAACTTGCTCAATCGGAAAATGATGAATCTCTTGAAAGTGAAATTGAAAAAGAACTTGAACAAATTCAAAAAGCATATTCTGAATTAGAACTTAAAAGCATGCTAAGTGGAAAAGATGATGATAAAAATTGCATACTTACAATTCATTCAGGAGCAGGAGGAACAGAAGCACAGGATTGGGCTGAGATGTTAATGCGTATGTATTTGCGTTGGGGTGAACAAAATGGTTATAAAATGACTTTAATTGATTATCTAGAAGGAGAAGGTGCAGGAATAAAAAGTGCAACAATAGAAGTTGAAGGCCCATTTGCTTATGGATATTTAAAAGCTGAGAATGGTGTTCATAGACTTGTTAGAATTTCACCTTTCGATGCAAATAAAAGAAGGCATACTTCATTTGCATCTGTTTTTGTGATTCCTGAAGTTGATGATACTATTGAGATTGAGATTAATCCTGCAGATTTAAAAATTGATACTTTTCGCTCTGGTGGTAAAGGCGGTCAAAATGTAAATAAAGTTGAAACTGCTGTAAGAATTACGCATATTCCAACTGGAATTGTTGCAACCTGTCAAACAGAGAGGTCGCAGCTTCAGAATAAAACAAATGCAATGAAACTTTTGAAAGCGAAACTTTATCAGCTTGAATTAGAAAAACAACAAGCAGAATTAAGTGAATATGAAAAAAATAAAATGAAAATTGAATGGGGAAGTCAAATTCGTTCTTATGTTTTTCACCCTTATAACATGGTTAAAGACCACAGAACTGGCTACGAGACTTCTGATACACAGGCTGTTATGGATGGCGATATAAATAATTTTATTAGAGAATACCTTTTAAAATTTTCTCAGAATTAAAAGGAATTATTTATGGCAAGACTAAAAAAATATATGAAAGGAGAAATTATTGCCAACGAAGGAGAAAAAGCAAATAAACTTTTTATCCTTGTCGATGGCAAAGCAGGAATATTCAAGAATGGAGTTAAAATTAGTGAGTTTGAAAAAGAAGGCACAATACTTGGCGAAATGAGTTTGATATTAAAAAAACCACGTACCGCTTCAATTCTTGCCATGACTGATGTTGAACTTCTCGAAGTTGAAGGCCAAATTGAAGATATAATAAAACAATATCCAGATATATCACATAAAATTATTTACAGTCTTGCAGAGCGACTTGCTAAAGTAACAGAAGAATTTTCACATCAATAAATAAAGGGTTTTTATGAAAAGCTATACTGAATATCTCTGGTTTAATACAGCAAAAAGAAGAGAGTATATAAATATTACAGGTGAAGTCGAGAAAGCATTAAAGAAAAGCGGAATCAAAGAAGGAATGGTCCTTGTATCTGCTATGCATATTACTGCTGGAGTTTATGTTAATGATGCAGAAAGTGGTTTAATTCAGGATATTGATGAATGGCTCGAAAAAATTGCACCTTATAATCCACACTATAGGCATCACCGAACAGGAGAAGATAATGGAGATGCACATCTGAAGAGTTTACTTATTCATCACGAAGTTATAATTCCTGTTACAGATGGAAAACTCGATTTTGGTCCATGGCAACAGGTTTATTATGCTGAATTTGATGGACAAAGAAGAAAGCGTGTAATTATTAAAATTATTGGAGAATAAGTTATTGAGTTCTCCAAGAAAAAAAATTTCAGTTACAATTATAACTTATAATGAAGAGAAAAATATAAGGGATTGTCTTGAAAGTGTAAAATGGGCAGATGAAATTATTCTCGTTGATTCTGAAAGCAATGATTCAACAATTGAGATTGCAAAGAATTATACTGATAAAATTTTTATAAGAAAGTGGGAAGGATATTCATCTCAAAGAATTTTTTCATTGCAGCAAGCAAGTAATGAGTGGGTGTTAAGTCTTGATGCAGATGAACGAGTTTCTGATGAATTAAAAAATGAAATAGAAAAAATTCTAATTCATGATGATGGGTTTAATGGTTATTACATTCCAAGAAGAAATTATTTCCTCGATAAAGTTATTAAATCATGTTTTTGGTATCCAGATTATCAACTGAGATTAATTAGAAAAGATTTTGCAAAGGTAAATGTTAGAAAAATTCATGAGGGTTTTGAAGTTACAGGTAAAAAGAATTATTTGAAAAGTGATATAATCCATTACACTCACCAGAATCTAAAAGAAACTTTTAAAAAAATAAATGAGTATTCCTCGCTTCAAGCTGAAGAAAAAGTTAATGATAAAAAAGTAAAGCCATATGATTTAGTAATTCATCCTTCTGCAGCTTTCTTAAATCATTTCATTTCTCGAAAAGGATATAAAGATGGAATTTATGGATTGATGGTATCTCTTGTTCATATGATTACAAACATGATGACATACATGAAAATGTGGGAATTGCAAAATGTTCAAAAAGAAAAAAATTGATAAAAAAGATTTCTTCGATAAAGTATATAAAATCGTATCAAAGATTCCCAAAGGAAAGGTAACTACTTATGGTGCATTGCAGAAGCATGTGGAATTAAATCTGCTGCAAGAACAGTTGGCTGGGCTTTGAATAATGCAAAGAATAGTAATTTACCATGTCATCGTGTTGTTAATAAATCTGGAGCATTAACTGGAAGAATGCATTTTGGCGACCCATTTTTAATGGAAGAACTCTTACGAGCTGAAGGAATTGAGTTCGATGAAAATAAATATGTTAATATGAAAAAACATTTCTGGCAACCAAAGAAATTAATATCGAACAATTTTAAATGATGACACACCTCCGTTGATTTTTATCGAAATTTTTTTGTTTGCACTTTCATAATCAGGAGTTTCAAAAAGGTTTGAATCAACTTTTTTCAAACCATCTAAATCACGGGACATTAAAACCATGTCGCCTTCTAATTTGCAGCCCGATGTTTCTGGAATATAAATCTTGATTTTTGCAGCACCCATCTCAATATCAACATCTGTAAAATCTGATTTATCTCCTAATTTCAATATCACATTTGAAGCCCCAGTTTTTAATCTTACATTTTTTATTTTATAACTTGTTAAATCGAATTTAGCTTTTGCTGCACCTAAATCAAAAGATAAATCCCATTCAGGAATTTCATTGAGGTGTATTTTTAATTTGTTTTTAATTTTTGAATTAGGAAAATTGAATGTATTTTTTTCCAGATTGAAATCAATATAACATACACTATCACTTTTTGTTGAGTTTAATTCATAATCTGCCCAGTTGCCATAACCTTCTCCAAGTATTAATTTGTCAGTTGGGTCAGCGATTTCAAAAAACCCTGCTCCAGATTTAAAATTTAATTCAGCATATTTGATTGTGCTGTCATATTCTTCAAAGTAAGTTTCTTTTAACTCATTCTCATCATGAGTGGACCAATCAAAATTTGAAAAGATATTTGCAATTATTCCATAAATCATTACTGCTAAATAAATCCCTATTAATGCACTTAGTATTGGTCTGATAAATGAATTTTTGAAAATTACCATTGCACCCCAGATAATAAAAATGAGTGGCCATATATCCCAAACAAAAGAAAAATCCGAACTAATAAAATTATATTTGGTTAATAAAAATAATGCACCCAATGTAACTAAAAAGAAACCCCACGAGAATTGTTTACTTTTCATTTCACACCTCTTTATTTACTAACCGAATTCCAAATTAAAAATATTCCAATAATTACAAGAGTTAATGGTATAATATCTTCAAAACAAAAAGCAGGGATGAATCTTTCAGCTAATAATAACAAACCAATTATTATAAGTATGCCACCTAAAATCACACGTCCGCTGCCATTTCTTTTATGTTCTATTACTGTCTTTTGTGAATCAATATTCTCATCTGCTGAATCTTTAGGAGTTTCTTTATCAAAATTGTATGCAACTTCAAATGGTTCTTCCGGAATAATTATCCAGAATATGATATAAAGTAATACTCCAATTCCATTGATTAATGTGAATAAAACAAAAATTACTCTCATCAGAATTGGGTCTAATCCAAAATACTCTGCTAAACCACCTGCAACTCCGCCGAGTACTCGAAATTTCCTCGAACGATAAAGTTTCTTTTGCATAAAACCTCCTGCAGAAATTTGTTCGATTATTGAGACGGTTAATTTCTTAAAAGGTTTGAATTAAGAACTATACTTACTAATTTTCTTTTAATAAAAAAATTATTTTTATGAAAATAGCAATTTGTCAATATAATCCCATAATTGGGGATCTAAAAGGAAATACAGAAAAAATATTAGATGGTTATAAAAAAGGAATTAATGATGGAGCAGATTTAGTTGTATTCCCTGAATTATTTATTTGTGGTTATCCTCCACTGGACCTTGTAGAGAAAAAAGAATTTCGAGATGCAGTAAAAAATGCAACAGAAGAAATTGCAAGCTTAACTACAAATACCGGATTAATTTTTGGAACAATAACAGAGGACTATGAAGAATTAGTTGGAACTGGAGTTTACAATTCTGCTGTTCTTTGTTATAACGGGAAAATTCAATTTGCTCAAAGTAAAACATTAATTCCTAATTATGATGTATTTGATGAAGTAAGATATTTTGAACCTGCAAAAGAAGTTCGTATTCATGAATTTAAAAATGAAAAACTTGGCATTTCAATTTGTGAAGATATATGGAATGATGCAGATTACTGGAAAAAACGCCGTTATCCAGTTGACCCGGTTCAAAAGCAAGTAGAACTTGGAGCAACTCTTTTAATAAATATTTCTGCAAGTCCCTATGCTTACGGTAAACGAAAAGAAAAATACAATATGTTGAGTGTACTAACCAGGACGGATAAGCTTCCATTAGTTTATGTTTGTTGTGTTGGTGCTCAAACGGAATTAATATTCGACGGTGCAAGTATGTGTTTTAATTCCGATGGTCAATTGTGTTTGATTGGAAAAGCTTTTGAAGAAGATTATATTATCTTCGACACCAAAAAAAATTATAACGAAATTAACGAAGTAGAATCATCATTTGAAGAAGAGGCATTAAATGCATTGATATTAGGATTGAGAGATTATGCAGCAAAGACAGGTTTTAAAAAAGCATTGGTTGGGTTAAGCGGTGGAATTGATTCGGCATTGGTTACATATATTGCTGTAAAAGCATTAGGTAAAGAAAATGTTCATGTCGTAATGATGCCTTCAAAATATTCAACTGAGGGAAGTATTAAAGATTCAGAGAAACTAATTCGTAATTTGAGCATCTCATCAGATAAAATTTCTATTCAACCTGTATTTGATAAAACTATAGAAATGCTAAAAGATGCTTTCAAAGGTAAAGCCGAAGATATTACAGAAGAAAATATTCAATCAAGAATTCGAGGTTTGTATTTAATGGCTTTATCTAATAAACATGGTTATCTTTTATGCACGACAGGCAATAAATCTGAAATGGCAACAGGTTATGCAACTTTATATGGTGATATGTGTGGAGCTTTAGCTGTTATTGGAGATGTTTACAAAACTCAGGTTTATCAAATTGTGGATTACATTAATCGAAATGAGGAAATTATTCCGAAAGAAATTATTCAAAAAGCTCCTTCAGCTGAATTAAGACCTAATCAAAAAGATCAGGATACACTTCCTCCTTATGATTTACTTGATAAAATATTAAAAATGTACCTCGAAGAACAAAAAGAGCTAAATGAAATTTCTAAAGCAATTGGTGATTATGATGTAGTTAAGAAAGTCTTAAGAATGGTGGACATCAATGAATTTAAAAGAAAACAATCAGCCCCTGTTTTAAGAATTTCCACAAAAGCTTTTGGTTATGGAAGAAGATATCCAATTGTTCAAGGCTGGAGAAAATAAAGTTTTTAATCAGAAATGTTAAGGATTTTAGAAAGGGAAAAATTATGCTAAAAAAAATATTACTTGTTTTAATTCTTATCTCAGGAATTAATTATCCTCAATTTAATTCAAATGATCTTGTAAAATTAGAATTGATTAATGGCCAGGATGTTGCTCATCAGAATTCTAATTATAAATTTGCTGTTAAAGTAAAAATTAAAGATACATGGCATATTAATTCTGATAAACCTAATGAAGATTATCTTATTCCAACACAATTAATTTCTCTTGATAGCAGGTTTCCTTTTGCAAAAATAATTTTTCCAGAAGCAAAGGAGCTAAAGTTTAGTTTTTCAGAAAAACCTGTTTCTGTTTTTGATGGAGAAATTTTAATTGCCGGGTTACTCCGAATTGACGCAAATATTCCTCTTGGAACTTACAAAGTTCCTGTTCAGCTTAAATATCAAGCCTGCAATAATGAAAGTTGTATGCCTCCATCTAAAGTAATTGATACAGTTACAATTAATGTAGTTGATGCATCAATAAAGATTAATGAAGTCAATCAGAAAATTTTTCGAGAAATAAAATTTGAAGAAATAAGTAATAATGAATCTGGTGAAAATTCTATTGCTTCATTACTCGAATCAAAAGGTTTACTTTTAAGCTTGTTATTTATTTTTATTGGAGGATTGGCACTTAATTTAACTCCATGTGTTTATCCGTTAATCCCAATTACAGTCGGATATTTTGGAGGACAAAGTGAAGGCAGAACAAACAAACTTTTCTTACTTGGCTTGCTTTATATTATGGGGATGGCAATTACTTATTCAATAATAGGTGTAGTAACTTCATTAAGTGGAGCAGTTTTTGGAACGCTTCTTCAAAATCCTTTTGTGATTATTGCTATCTCACTGCTGTTTGTAATTTTATCATTAAGCCAGTTTGGAGTTTATGAATTTAAGTTGCCAGATTCATGGGTAATGAAAGCTGGTGGTGCAAAGGCTGGTTTATTTGGTGCATTTTTTATGGGTTTGACTATGGGTATTGTTGCAGCTCCGTGTATTGGTCCTTTTGTTTTAGGGTTGGTTACATATGTTGCTGCAAAAGGAGATCCTTATTATGGATTTTTAATGTTCTTTGTTCTTGCTCTTGGACTTGGTTTACCTTATTTATTTCTTGCATTATTTTCTGGAAAGATTAAAAAATTACCGCGTGCAGGTGATTGGATGGAAGGCGTTAAACATATATTTGGTTTTCTGCTTCTTGGTATGGCTATTTATTTTATAAGTCCACTCTTCCCAAAAAATATTAACATTTATTTTCTCCCGGTTTTTGGAATAATTGCAGCTTTCTATTTATTGTTCATTGATAGAATGGGTAATAAAGTTTTGCCGTTCAAATTTTTTAAAATAATTTTTTCACTGATAGTAATTGTATTTTCTGTTTATTCAATTATTCCTTCAGAAAAATCTGCGCCTGACTGGAAAAAGTTTTCAGAAAGTGATTTTCAAAATGCAATTTCTAATAATCAAAAAATTGTGATTGATTTTTATGCAGATTGGTGTATTCCCTGTAAGGAATTAGATGCCCTAACATTTTCTGATAGAAGAGTAATTGAAGAGTTAAAGAATTTCACAGCATTTAAAGTTGATATGACTCAAACATTATCTGAAGAAACAGAAAAAATAAGGAATAAATTTAATATTGTAGGTATGCCAACAATTTTAATTGTTGATTCTAAGGGAAATGAAGTGGAAAGACTTACAGGTTTTGTTAATGCAGAAGAATTTCTTAAAAAACTTCAAAATGTGAGATGATTTTAGTGCATTTAATTTTGTTATTTATTTATCTATTTTTAAGCAGATAAAAAGAAAAATTAATTTATTTTATGAGTAGAGTATGGCAAAAATAATTCAAATAGTAGAAGATGTAACAGTAAGGTTTGCTGGTGATTCCGGTGATGGAATGCAGCTTACCGGCTCTCAATTTACCGATACGACTGCAATAGTCGGTAATGATTTAAGTACACTTCCAGATTTTCCTGCAGAAATTCGTGCCCCTGCTGGTTCGTTATCTGGAGTTAGTGGATTTCAACTTCATTTTAGTAGCAAGGATATTCAAACTCCTGGAGATACACCGGATGTTCTTGTTGCAATGAATCCTGCTGCACTAAAAGTTAATCTTAAGGATCTAAAACCAAATGCAACTATCATTGTTAATTCAAATGCATTTGATGCAAAAAACTTAAGACTTGCAAATTATGAATCAAATCCACTTGAAGATGGAACATTATCCGGCTATAATGTTATTCCAGTTCCATTAACTCAATTGACAATGTCAGTTCTTGAAGATATAAATATATCTACAAAAGAGAAAGAAAGATGTAAAAACTTTTTTGCATTAGGATTGATGTACTGGATGTTTAATCGGCCGCTTGAAATTACAATGAAGTGGCTTGAAACAAAATTTAAAAATAAACCTGAAATTCTTGAAGCAAATAAACGAGCACTCCAGGCTGGATATAATTATGGTGATACAACAGAAATATTCACAACAAGGTACGAAGTAAAAGCAGCTAACCTTCCCAAAGGAATTTATAGAAATATTTCAGGTGATGAAGCTACTGCACTTGGTTTTGTTGCAGCTTCTCTTAGAAGTGGATTAAAACTTTTTCTTGGTTCTTATCCGATTACACCTGCATCAGAAATTTTGCAGGAATTAAGTAAGTATAAAGAATATGATGTTGTAACATTTCAGGCAGAAGATGAGATATCAGGAATTTCTGCTGCTATTGGAGCAGCTTTTGCAGGTTCACTTGCAATAACTACAACTTCAGGTCCAGGCTTATCACTTAAAACAGAAGCTATGGGATTAGCCGTAATGACCGAACTTCCACTTGTTATTGTCGATGTTCAAAGAAGTGGACCAAGCACTGGAATGCCTACAAAAACTGAACAGGCAGATTTGCTTCAAGCAATGTTTGGTAGACATGGTGAAGCTCCTCTCGTTATATTAGCAGCAAAAAGTCCTGCAGATTGTTTCTTTAAGGCAATTGAAGCTTCTAAAATTGCAATAGAATTTATGACTCCGGTTATTTTATTGACTGATGGATATTTAGCTTTTGGTTCAGAACCTCTTAGAATTCCAAAATTCGAAGAATTACCAGAAATAAAAGTTAATTTCAGAACTAATCCAGATGGCTTTTATCCTTATTTGAGAGATGAAAATTTAGTTCGTCCGTGGGCAATTCCAGGAACACCTGGATTGGAACATAGAATCGGCGGACTTGAAAAGAAAAATATTTATGGTAATGTAAGTTATGATCCAATTAATCATGAAGAAATGGTTAAAATTAGAAAACAAAAAATTGATAATGTTCAAAAAGTTATACCAGATTTAGAAGTTGAAGGCAATCAAGAAGGTGAATTGCTCGTATTAAGCTGGGGCAGTACTTATGGAGCTATTCATGAAGCAATAGAAAATGTTAAATCAAATGGCTATAATGTATCGCAGGCTCATTTGAGTTATATTAATCCATTCCCTAAAAATTTAGAAGATGTTTTGAAAAGATTTAATAAAATTTTAATTCCTGAACTTAATATGGGTCATTTAGCGTTCTTAATAAGAAGTAAATTTCTACTTGATGTTATTCAGTTAAACAAAATACAAGGAAGACCATTTAAAGTATCTGAAATTGAAAATAAGATTATTGATGTCTTGGGAGGAAACAATGGAAACTAAAATAGATGAACTAAACACAGAAATAAAATATACTGCAAAAGATTTTTCATCTGGCGAAGATGTAAAGTGGTGTCCAGGCTGTGGCGATTATTCAATTCTTGCACAGGTTCAAAGAACATCGCCTAACTTTGGTGAAAGAAAAGAAAATATTGTATGGGTTTCGGGCATAGGCTGTTCAAGCAGATTTCCATACTACATGAATACATATGGATTTCATGGAATACACGGAAGAGCAGCTGCAATTGCAACTGGTGTAAAACTTGCTAATCCAAAATTGCAAGTATGGGTTGCTACTGGCGATGGTGATATGCTTAGTATCGGTGGTAATCATTTTATTCATGCCTGCAGAAAGAATGTTAACATAAAAATTGTTCTATTCAATAATAAAATTTATGGATTGACAAAAGGTCAATATTCTCCAACATCAGAAAAAGGCAAAATTACTAAATCATCACCATATGGTACAGTAGATTTTCCGTTTAATGCAATTAAACTTGCTGATGCAGCCGGTGCTACTTTTATTGCAAGAACAATTGATACAGAAACAAAACATATGCAGGAAATGCTATTGAGAGCATCAAAACATAATGGACTTGCTTTTATTGAAGTCTATCAAAATTGTGTGATTTTTAATGATGGCGCTTTCTCACATCTTACAGATAAAAACTTGAAAACAGAGAATGTTCTGTATCTTGAACATAACAAACCACTTGTATTTGGAACTAATAAAGACAAAGGGATTAAACTTGACGGATTAAATCCTGTTGTAATTAATTTGAATGATGGTGTTCACTCAATTAATGATTGCTGGGTTCATGATGAATTTGATGAAAATCCGACGCGTGGCTTTATTTTATCAAGATTTATTGATATTCCAGGCATGCCTACTCCTATTGGTGTTTTCCGTCAATTCAATAAGCCTACTTTTGATGGCGATTATATGAAGCAAATAGAAGAAGTAAAATCCAAAAAAGGACAGGGCACCTACGAGAAACTAATGTTTTCAAATAATCTCTGGGAAGTTGCTTAATTATAATTGAGAAAATTATTTATTTCATTTAAGGCGAAGCTCATACTTCGCCTTTTTAATTTTATTATTTTTGTTTAATTATTTCCGAGTTATTCTATGAATAAATTCAACATTTTAAAAAATATTATTGAGAAAAATAATTCATTTATTCTTACAACTCATGTAAATCCTGATGCTGATGCAATTGGTTCGGAATTAGCACTCTATTTTATTTTAGAAAAATTTAATAAGAAGGCTTATGTAATTAATCATAGTGCAACTCCTTACAATCTTGAATTTCTTGATGAAAAAAAAATTATTCAAAAATTTGATGCTGATGTTCATCAAAAATTATTTGATGAAACTGAAGTTCTAATTTTTGTTGATTTAAATCGAGTAAATAGAGTAGTTAAACTCGAAGAGCTTGTTAATAACTTCAAAGGAATTAAAATCTGTATTGACCATCATCAAGACCCGGAAAATTCTTTTGATTATATTTTTGGAAATACAGAATATTCTGCAACTGGAGAAATCATTTATGATTTTATAAAAGAAACATCTATAGTAAGTATTGATTATAAAATTGCATATCAACTTTATGCTGCAATAATGACTGATACAGGCTCATTTCGATATGAACGCACATCATCGAAGATTCATAAAATTGCCGCTGAACTTCTTGATGCAGGAGTTAACCCAACCGAAGTATACGAAAAAGTTTATAACCAGTTTAACTTCAATAGAATTAAATTATTGGGAAAAGCACTAAGCTCAATGGAATTAGATTCCACTGGAAAAATTGCTTATATGACAGTAACTCAGAAAGACCAATTAGAATACAACACAACAGAAGATGATTTAGATGGATTTGTTTCATATTGTCTTTCAATTAAAGGAGTTGTTATTGGAATTTTGTTTTATGAATTGAATGATGGAGTAAAAATAAGTTACAGGTCAAAGGGAGATATTCCAGTAAATAAACTTGCAGAAGAATTTGGCGGCGGTGGTCATATCAATGCTTCTGGCACAAGATTATACAATGTTAAACTTGATGATATCAAATCTAAGGTAATTGAAAAAGCTAAAAATTATCTAAAGGAGTAAGAGATGTTATTTAATCTAAAGTTTAAGGCAGAAAATGATTCAATTACTTTTGAAGAAAATTCAGCACTCATTAAATTTTTTATCGATAGTGATAAACTTGAAAATCAACTTAAACATTTTTTTGATTCACTTGGATTAAAATTAGGAAATCTTCAAAGGAAAAATTTTCTTGATAAAAAAAATGATGAGATAATTTATTACAGCAATGAAGGTGAACCTTCTGCCATCTTTATTAAAAAAGTGAAATTAGATAAGGAATTCAATCAGGACTACTTCAGAAATTATTTTGCTGGTTTAATTCAATCTTTGCATAACAAAAAATTAAATACTATTCATATTATTACACCGGTTTTTGAACATTTCAAAGATTATTTTGATGATATTTCATATCTAATTCAATCCATGATTGAAGGGATTGCATTAGGAAATTACACTTTTGAAAAATATAAATCAGATAAAAAGCAGAAAGAAAATCTCGATGTTAAAATACATTATACTGATACAAAATTGTTGAACAAAGTTATTGACTTTACTGAAAAAATTATGTCGGCTGTTTATTTTGTGAGAGATTTAGTAAATGAACCCGCAATTAATTTAACACCAATGGAATTTGCCTTAAGGACAAAAGCCGAACTGCAAAGCTCAGGGATTAATGTTAAAATTTTTGATAAAAGAGAATTAGAAAAAAGAAAGATGAATGCAATACTGGCAGTTGGAAATGCAAGTGAAAATCCGCCATGCTTGATTGTTTGCAATTACAAACCAAAAGTTAAATCGAAGAAAAAAATTGCATTGGTTGGGAAAGGAGTTACATATGATTCTGGAGGTTTATCTATCAAACCAACAAGCGGAATGGTTGAAATGAAAGCTGATATGGCTGGAGGAGCAGTTGTAATTGGCATCTTAAAAGCAGCGGCACTTTTAAGATTACCTGTAGAGTTGATTGGAATTGTTCCAGCTGTTGAAAATATGCTTGGTGGTAAATCGTATAAACCGGGTGATGTAATAATAAGCTCATCTGGTAAAAGTATTGAAGTTAAAGATACTGATGCAGAAGGAAGAATTATACTTGCTGATGCTCTTCATTTCGCATCTCAACAAAAGCCAGATGAAATTATTGACTTTGCTACGTTAACTGGGGCTTGTGTTGTTGCACTTGGCGAAATTGCTGCGGGTTTGTTTACAGTAAATGATAAACTCGCCGAAGATTTATTAAAATCATCAAATAAAACTTATGAAAGATTATGGCGTATGCCTTTCTGGAACGATTATAAATCAATGATAAAAAGTGACATAGCAGATGTTGCTAATTTAGGTCCTCGCTGGGGCGGAGCAATTACAGCAGGTAAGTTCCTTGAACATTTTGTTGATGAAAAAATTCCCTGGGCACATATCGATATTGCAGGGCCAGCCATCAAACATAAATCAAATAATTACACAAAAAAATATGATACAGGTTTTGGGGTAAGATTTATGATTGATTACTTGATGAACATATAGAAATTTATCGTTATAATAATTTTTTATCATATTAATAAGGTTTTCAAAAATTACTCCCTTTATCATTTTATTCATATTAAACTTTTTTCTGGCATTTTAATTGTTTAATATGTCTCTTTGCTAAAATAACTTTGGGGAGTGAAAATGAAGTTTTTGAAATTAATTGCCATTTTTTCTATTTCCTTTTCAAGTATTTTATTTTCACAGAATAGTAGAATAAAGTATAATAATCAGGATTTATTTTTAAGCGGGACAAATTTAGCCTGGTTAAGCTTTGCACAGGATATTGGAGTAGGCAAAACAGATTTAAATTCTTTTGCAGATATTTTTCTTTCAATTCATGATAATGGGGGTAATGCTGTTCGATGGTGGCTTCATACAGATGGAACTGCTACTCCTCAATTCAATGACTCCGGCTTTGTTGTTGGTCCCGGTAAAACTTCAATATCTGATATGAAAAAGGTTCTTGACCTTGCCTGGGAACGAGAAGTTGGTGTTATTTTAACACTATGGTCTTTTGATATGCTAAGGGCTAACAAAAATCCAGTTGTATTAAACCGGAATATGAAATTATTAACTGATACAAATTATACACGAGCATATATTAACAATAGTTTGATTCCAATGGTTGATTCATTAAAAGGTCATCCAGCAATTATAGCCTGGGAAATTTTTAATGAACCCGAAGGAATGAGTAATGAATTTGGCTGGAGTGAAATAAAACATGTTCCAATGTCAGCAATTCAAAGATTTATAAATTTATGTGCAGGTGCGATTCATAGAACTGACCCAACTGCTAAAGTTACAAATGGTACTTGGCATATTATTGCATTAACAGATGTAACACCGCCTCCGCTTGCTAAAACAAGTGTTGAATTTGCTCAGATGACTGAGCAGGAAAAGATGGACATGGAAAATCGGTTCTTCAAAAAATATGGTTTTTATCTTACTGCAGATGAAATTATACGGCATTTTCAAAAAGTTACAAGCGTACAAAATTATAATTATTATTCAAATGAACGATTGATAGCTGCAGGCGGTGATAAAGATGGAATATTAGATTTTTATACTGTTCATTATTATGACTGGGCAGGTAAAACTTATTCACCTTTTCATAGACCTGCAACTTTATGGGCACTGGATAAACCTCTTGTTGTTGCTGAATTTCACTTGAAGAATACATTTGATATCCCAAAAGAATATCTTTATGTATCTCTGTATAATAATGGTTATGCAGGTGCACTTGCATGGTCATGGACAGACAATGCTGTTACGAAAGTTGAAGATATTTTGTCAAGTCTAAAATTTATGTGGGATAATTTCAAAACTGCTGTAGATGTTAATGGTATTGGAGGAGATTGGCCTACTGTTTCTATTACAAATCCTGTCAGCAATGCTGAATTCCCCGAAAACGCATCTATTAAAATTGATGCTACTGCTTCTGATAATGATGGCTTTGTTGTTCTTGTTGAATTTTTTGTTAACGATACTCTTAAAATCGGAGAAGCTACAGCTGAACCTTATTCTATTACATGGTCAAATGTTAAGTCTGGAATGTATATTCTAACTGCAGTTGCAACGGATAATCAAGGTCATAAAAGAACATCGAATAGAGTTCAAATAAAAGTTGGTACTCCACAATTTGTAAGATTAGAAGCTGAAAGAGCTAAGCGGACAGGGTCGGCATTATCAATAAAAAGTGACCCTAACGCAAGTGGCGGTTATTTTGTAGATGTTCCTACTAATGCACCCGGAACAACTATTACGTGGACATTTACAAATTACGCAGGTGCAGGTACATATGAAATTGCTTTCGGATATAATTTGTTTTATGATACTCCAAAAGGACAATTCATAAATGTAAATGGAGTTCGTATTGGTGAAATAATGTTTGATGGTCCAATAAAAGTGTGGCAGGAGAAAAAAATTAATATTAACCTCATCGAAGGCCAAAATACAATTCAAATGGAAATGTCATGGGGATGGATGTATGTTGATTACTTAGCTGTGCCAAGCAATGTTGTAACTTCTGTTGTTTACAATGAACAAATCCCATTGCAATTTGTCTTAGAACAAAATTTTCCAAATCCTTTTAATCCGTCGACAACAATTAGATATTCAATTGCTAAATCTGAACATGTAAGGTTAATTGTTTATGATTTATTGGGAAGAAAGGTTGCATCACTTATAGATGAAGTCCAAAATCCAGGAATTTATACTGTTAATTTCAATGCATCTAATTTATCGAGTGGAGTATATTTCTATAGAATTGAAGCAGGCATGTTTTCAGATACAAAACGAATGATACTATTAAAGTAAAATACTTTTTTGAAATATGTATTATGCAGAGTAACTGATTTAGTTATTCGTAAAAATTATCAATTGTTCCGTTTTCTAAATGAAACTTCTTACTATACTTAAAATTTTTTAATGTATTTTTTTAGTTAATATTTGACGAAAGTTTGTTATTGAGTCTGATTTAAAAAACTTCTTTACAGATTTTCCCCTTAAATTTTTTTACATCTAACAAGAAAAATTTTTGTGTTTATTTGTTATTCTATTTTATAATTTCCAATCAGCAAATAATACTTTGGAGAAAAAATGATTACGAGAATTATCCTATTAATTTTTTCTTTTATAACAATTCTATATTCACAACAAATTAAATCACCTGAAGAATTTCTTGGATTTAAAGTTGGAACTGATTATAAGATTGCTAACTATGAAACCATTCATAGTTATTTCAAACATCTTGCACAATTTTCAAACAAAATAATTTATAAAGAAATTGGAAAGACTTCACTCGGCAGAGATATGTTTATGGCTGTAATAAGTTCAGAAGAAAATATTAAAAATGTAGATAGATTTCGTGAGATAATAAAAAAACTTTCAGACCCAAGAAAAATTTCTGATGATGAAGCAAAATTATTGGCAAAAGAAGGTAAAATAATAGTTCTTGTTACTTGCAATATTCATTCAACAGAGATTGCGTCTTCACAGATGTCGATGGAACTGGCTTATAATTTACTTACAAATAAATCCAGTCAAGAAATTATTGATGCACTAAATAATGTCATTTTTATTTTAATGCCATCTATTAATCCCGATGGTACTTCAATGGTAGTTGATTGGTATTACAAAAATTTAAATACAGAATTTGATGGAGCTCCAATGCCATGGCTTTATCATGTATATGCAGGTCATGATAATAATCGAGATTGGTTTATGTTTAATCTGTCAGAAACAAGAAATGTAATTAAAGTTGCATATCATGAATGGATTCCACAAATATGGCTTGATGAACATCAAATGGGCAGCAATGGTGCAAGATTATTTTTAGTTCCATATAAAGACCCGATTAATCCAAATGTAAA
>JARYLX010000189.1 GCA_029907415.1 Melioribacter sp. | reverse complement strand
ACAGTAAAATCAGATTCTGACGAAGAGAATATTTATGTGCATATTACTGATAATGGTTGCGGTATGGATGAAAAAACGATCGAAAAAATTTTTGACCCATTCTTCACAACAAAAGAAGTTGGAAAAGGAACAGGTCTTGGTTTATCTGTAAGTTATGGAATTATAAAGCAATATAATGGAGAAATTTTGGTTAAGAGTAAATTGAACGAAGGAAGTACATTTACAGTTAAAATTCCAATTAAACAAAATACTTGAGGAAAAAAATATGTCAGCAAAAATTTTAATTGCAGATGATGAAAAACCAATACGAGATTCTTTGAAAATGGTGCTTGAAGAGGAAGGTTATAAAATTGAAGTTGTTGGAGATGGTGAAGAAGCACTGCAAAAAATTCAAACAGCAAAAGGAGACGAAAATTTTGATATAGTTATAACGGATATAAAAATGCCTAAACTTGATGGCATGCAGCTTATTGAAAAAGCTTCGAGAATTTCTCCAGAGACATTTTTTATTATAATGACTGCTTATGCATCAGTTAATACTGCAATCGAAGCATTGCGGCAGGGTGCTTATGATTATTTAATAAAACCAATAGAATTTGATGACTTAATTATTCGTGTAAAAAGACTGCTTGAATACAAAAAACTTGCTCTTGAAAATAAAACACTTCGTCAAAGAATTTCGACTGGTTTCGACTTTACAAATTTAATCGGCAAAAGCGATGCAATGAAAAAAGTTTTTTCGATAATTGCTCAGGTGGCGCCAACTAACAGCAATGTATTAATTACAGGGAAAAGCGGAACGGGCAAAGAACTTGTTGCAAAAGCTATTCATTACAATAGCAAAAGAAAAGATAAAATTTTTCTTCCTGTTAATTGTGGCGCAATAGCAGAAAATTTAATTGAAAGCGAACTTTTTGGACATAAAAAAGGAGCATTTACCGGCGCAACTGAAGATAAAATCGGTTTATTCAAAGTTGCAGATGGAGGAACATTATTTCTCGATGAAATTGGTGAACTCCCCTTAAATCTTCAGGTTAAACTGCTCAGAGCAATTGAAGATAAAGAATTTATTCCTGTTGGTGGTATTAAACCAGTAAGCACAGATGTAAGAATTATTGCAGCCACAAATCAAAATCTTTACGAAAAAACAAAAACAGGAGAATTTAGAGAAGACTTATACTATCGACTCAATGTTGTTGAAATAAATCTTCCTACATTGAACGAAAGAAAGGAAGATATTCCTCTTCTTGTTAATCACTTTCTGGAAAAATATTCGAAAGAAATGGGGAAAAAAATTATTGGCGTTGATAATGATACAATGAAAATTTTAATGTCTCATGAATGGCGCGGTGGAGTAAGAGAACTTGAAAACATTATTGAGCGAGCAGTAATATTTTGCAATAAAGACATTATTACTATTGATGACCTTGCAGAATATATTCGTGGAAATGCAGAAACTTATGAATATCCTGATTCACTCAAAGAAGCTCTTCACAATTTTGAAAGAGAACATATTATCAAAACAATGAAAAAATATGATTACAATAAAGAAGAAGTTGCAAAAGCTCTTGAAATAGGTTTATCTTCTTTATATAGAAAAATGGACGAACTAAATATTCCAACCAAACCTCCAATCGATGATAATAATTAAAAATTGTTCTGTTAATAAATTATTATTTTATCTAAGCTGAAATGTATTTGCAAAGCAGAAAGAAAATGTTCCATCAAACATGTGTTACATTGAATAGTTTTTTTTATATTTGATATACAGACGCATACTATTTAACGATGAACAACTTTATTGATACTAATACACTTTCTTACTTTTCACGCGGTCAAAATGATATTTTTTTTATTGTTGAATTTTTAGAAGAAGAGCATAAAAATTATTATTCTGAGAACATAGAACAGATAATTGGTTACACCCCGGAAGAATTAGATAGTTATCCCGAAAAACTTCACTCGTTAATTGCTGAAGATGATTATAGCAAAGTTAGAAATGCATTACTCGAACTTGAATCTGATGAATCAAAAAACTCAACAGAACTTGAATACAGGCTTAATTCTAAAGATGGAAAAAAAATCTGGCTTAAAGAATTTTTGAAAGTGATTCGTAATAATGAGGGTTTGATTTCTCAAAAATACAGCATGATATTTAATTTAACATCATTAAAGGAAAAGGAAGAGAAATTAGAGGAACAAAATGAAAAGCTTAAAGAACTGAATATTGCTAAGGATAAATTTATTTCTATCGTATCACATGACTTAAGAGCCCCTTTTACAACATTACTCGGATTTTCTGAAATTTTATTAAATGAAAAGGAGTTGACAGAAGAAGAAAGAAATGAATACTTAAGATACATTTATGAAGCTTCGAAGACAGAACTTAATTTAATTAATTGTTTGCTTGATTGGTCCCGTTTGCAAACGGGAAGAATAAAAGTAGAACCAACGAGATTAAATGTTAAATCAACAGTTGCAAATTCAATTATATCATTAACACCAATTTATGTAAGAAAAAATATTGAAATAAAAATTGAAATCCCTCCTAATTTGTATATGTTGGCTGATGAAAGATTGATAAGTCAAGCAATATTAAATTTAGTAAGTAATGCTGTTAGATTTACTCCTGCAGGTAAAGAAGTTCAAATATATTCACAAAGATTTAAAGAGGGATTCATTGAAATAGTAGTAGTAGATCAGGGGACAGGAATACCGGAAGAGGGACAGAGTAAACTTTTTAAGATAGACCAAAAATTTATTACTGCGGGAACTGAAGGAGAAAAAGGAAGCGGGCTTGGATTAACTCTTGTCAAAGAGATTATTGATAAACACGGCGGCGAAGTATGGTTCTACTCCAAAGTTGGAGAAGGCAGTGAATTTCATATTACAGTTCCAGAAGCAAAAAATATTTTGTTAATTGTTGAAGATGACCAAGCAATACTATCACTTTATAAAAGAATTATTGAACATTATCTCCCAAATTTTGAAATTAAAACCGCTGTTAATGGATACGATGCAATAACTATGCTAAAAAATATTATGCCTGCAATAATTATAACAGACCATGATATGCCTTTGATGAACGGGACTCAATTTGTTGATGCTGTTTATAAACGAGAAACAAATAAATCAATTCCTATTATTGTTATTTCTGCTAAACTTGATGACGAGATAATTAAAACATATTCAAAACTGGGAGTGGATAAAATTATTCCTAAGCCAATTGATTCAGAAAAACTTATTAATGCTATTAAAGATTCATTATTAATGAATTGAGAGGGCTTGAATGAGTGAATTAAATCGAAATCTTAAACACTGGTATGCTTTTTACACAAAACCTCATCAAGAATTTAAAGCCCAACAGCAATTTGAATCTGCAGGAATTGATTATTATTTGCCTGTTATAAAAACAGTAAGGCAATGGGGAGATCGCAAAAAAAAAATTCTTGAGCCTCTATTTAAATCTTACATTTTTGTTTATGCTAACGAAAAAGAGAGATTGTGCGCTCTACAACAGTCATCAATTGTAAGAACTGTATGTTTTAATGGAAAGCCTTCTGTTATTCCAGATTATCAAATAGAAAATTTGAAAATTATGCTAAATGAAAACCCGGAAATATTTGTAGTAAACCAAATAGAAGCAGGAGAAATTGTTAAAATTATTGACGGACCTTTTAAAGGCGTAATTGGAAAAATTAAAATAGTAAGCAAAGAAAAATGGCTTGCTGTTTCTATAGATTTGCTTCAACGTTCAGTTCTTGTTCGTCTTCCAATAGAAAGTGTAGTTAAATTAATTTAAATATTTTATGGAGAATCATGTTAAATCAAAAATCATTAAGTGAATTAAACAAAGAAGAAGAATTTACACTTTTTTTGTTGATACATAGCTATGAAACTAAAACAGCTAAAAATGGGAGTTCATATTTGAGTCTTCAACTGCGTGATAAATCGACAGTTGTTTCAGCAAATCTCTGGGAAAATTTTGATGTTATTCTGCAAGGAATTTCAGAAAATAAAATTGTCAAGGTAAATGGAATTTTGCAGGAATTTAATGGCTTGCCGCAAATAAGAATTAAAAAAATTCGTTTTGCAAATGAAAATGACAATGTAAGTATAGAAGATTTTATTCCTGTTTCTTCTCGTTCTTTTGATGAAATGAAAAATGAGTTTAATGAAGTTATTGATTCAGTTCAAAATAAATTCCTGAATACTTTATTAAAAAAAATTTTTAATGACAAAAATCATCATAATTTTTTCAATGTGCCTGCAGGTGCAAACTGGCATCATGCTTATTTGCATGGCTTGCTTGAACATACTCTTGAACTGATAAAAATATGCGAACTGATGTGTACAATTCATCCCGAAATTAATAGAGATTTATTAATAGCCGGTGCATTGTTACATGATTTTGGAAAAACTCAAGAATTAAGCATAAATCCTTCGTTTGAATATACCGATAAAGGGAAATTACTTGGGCACATAGTGATTGGAGCGCTGGAAGTGGAAAAAACAGCTAATCAAATTGAAGGATTTCCCGAAGAATTAAAAAATCAACTTATGCATTTGATACTCAGTCATCAAGGAAAACTTGAATATGCTTCACCTGTAATTCCGAAAACACTTGAAGCAATTGTTCTTTATCATGCAGATGAACTAAGTGCAAAAACAAATGCTTATAAAAATGTAATTCAATCAGAAAAAAATAAAAATGGAAGATGGACAAAGTTTATAAAACTTGCCGACACTTCACTTTATATCCCGGAATTAAAAATTGATGAGGGTGAAAATGGAAATTCATTCCTTCAAAGCAAGTATAATTCAGAAACCGGAATAAACGGAACAAACGAGGAGGAAAGTTTATGAAAAAAATTATTATCAATATTTTGTTTATTGCATTTTTATTTACAGCACAGATTACAGCTCAATCAGTAGAACAATTAATCAAAGAGGGAGATAGTTACTACGAAAAATTTAATAATGAAAAGGCTCTTGAATTTTATAAAAAAGCTGAAAAGAATGACCCGAACAATTATGAAATTTTATGGAAAATAAGTAGAGCTTATGTTGATATTGGTGAACATATGCCATCAAATACATCAGAAGAAAAAGATGCACAATTGTCTGTATATCAAAAAGCATTGGAATATGCAGAAAAATCAATAAAAGCTGCACCGGATAAATCGGTAACTTATTTGCGTCGTGCTATTGCAAATGGAAGAATAGCTCTTTTCAAAGGTGTATTTTCTGTTGCAGGTGTAGTTAATTCAGTTAAAGCAGATCTTGAAAAAGCAATTCAGCTGAATAATGGAGGTAATGAAATTCAGGCAGTTGCGCATTATGTACTTGCAAGAACTCATGCGAAGACAAGTGAAAAGTGGAAACCCGCTCGGTCTGTTCTGGGTTTGGGATGGGCTGATAATGAAATTGCATTGAAGGAATATAAAAAAGCTGTTGAGCTGAAACCAAATTATGTTATGTTTTATGTGGATTATGCAATTTCATTGATGCGCGAGAAAGATTATAAAACAGCAAAAGCAATGCTTCAAAAAGCAATTGATAGTCCAATAGAAGATGAAGATGATGAAGTTAGAAAAGATGAAGCAAAAAAATTATTAAAAGAAATTGAAAGTAAGTAAAGATGGAATTTGAAAAAAAATTTCTTGAAAAATTAGGTACTGCAAAAAGAATTGTCTTTTTTACAGGCGCAGGAATTTCTGCTGAAAGTGGCATTCCTACATTTAGAGGCAGTGATGGCATATGGAATAAAATGAAACCCGAAGAATTGGCAAGTTTTGATGCATTTATGCGAAATCCTGATTTAGTTTGGGAATGGTATCAGCATAGAAGAAATATTATTAATAATACCAAACCTAATGCAGGACATATCGCCATTGCTGAATTAGAAAAATATTATGATGTAACTGTAGTTACACAAAATATAGATAATCTTCATCGACGTGCAGGTTCAACTAAAATTTTTGAACTTCATGGTAATATTGAAAGAAATTATTGTATAGATTGTAAAA
>JARYLX010000188.1 GCA_029907415.1 Melioribacter sp. | reverse complement strand
AGGATATATAAGCAAAGAAAGAATTCTTAATGGTGTTGCAGAAATCAAAATCAATAAGTCTGCTAATTCTGTACCAATATATTTAGGGATTAATTCCCCAAATATTAAAAGTAAGGCAGTTGAGATAATAAGTATTTCAAACTCTTCCAGACCAAAGTAAGTAAGGAGATAAAAAGAAATAATTGAAGCAAAGGCAATATTAGTCAAATTATTTGAAATTAAGATAGTAGAGAAAAAAGAATCAGGTTTTTTGAGAAAATAATATGCATTCTTAGCATAAATGTTTCCTTTCCTTGCACGAAGTTCAATTTTAATTTTGTTTGCAACAATATAAGCTATTTCTGAAGAAGAAAAGAAAGCACTTAGAAAAAGTAAAATTATTAGTATTATTATATCATTAATCATATTTCAAATAGATAATTGATAATGTAAAAATAATGTAGAGTAATAAATTAAAAATCATTGGTTTATCTTTAAGCAGTAAATCAATTACATTTTCTCCTTTATTTTCTTTAAAAGCTAAATACATATACCTAAAAATTCCAAAAAGGACAAAGATTGTTGTGTAAATTAATTTTTCTGTTCCAAATTCTAAAACAGCTCTTGCAGAAACTGTATACAACGCATAAGATATCACAACTCCTGATGCAGTAATTGAAACCATCTGGTCAATAAAACTAAGTGAATATTTGTCGAGCACTTCTCTTTGTTCATTTATTTTTTGATAACTCACAAATTCAACTCTTCTTTTCATAATTGCTAAAAAGAGTGATAGAAATAAAGTTGTTAATATCAGCCAATTAGAGATATAAACAGATATTATCAAGCCTCCACCAATAACTCTAAGCATAAAACCTGCGGAAATAGAAAATACATCAATAATCACTAAGTTTTTCCATCGAATAGAATAAAATATATTAATCAATACATAAATTAAAATTACCACAACAAATTTATTCCATATGAAGAAACAAAGCAGCAATGTTATTAGAGAAAAAATAATTAAAATTAACTTTGCTTCAGAAACAGTAATTAAGTCAGCAGCTAATGGCCGGTTTTTCTTAATAGGATGTATTCTATCTCTTGCAATGTCCATCAAATCATTAAAAATATAAACTATACTTGATGCAAATGAAAATGTTATAAAAGCAACTATAACTTTTGATAAATAATCATAATCAAATAAATGTTTAGAGAACACGAGAGGGACAAAAACAAAAATATTTTTAAGCCAGCTTGGTATGCGTATTAGTTGGAGATATAAATTAATTTTCTTTAAAGAAAATTTCATATTTATATTCTGCCAAAACGTTTGTCAAATTCTTCAATTGGAATTTTAATAATAATTGGTCTGCCATGAGGACAAACATAAGGCATAGAGGTAGCAAACAGTTTATCAACAAGAATTCTCATTTCTCTTTCATTTAGTTTATCACCTGCTTTAATAGCAGCTTTACATGAAAATGATTTTGCTAAATTGTCTTTTACATCTAATCTTTTTTCCTGTTGATTTTTTCTATACTCATGAAGAATATCAAGAAGTGTATCAACTTCATGCTCTGCTTTTAAATCAGGTGGTATTCCTACTATTTCAATTACATTTTTTGATTTGAATTTTATAACGAATCCAAGATTTGTCAAATAATGTTCTAAATCTTTTGCAAGTTGATAATCAGCTGGGTCTAATTGAACAGATTGAGGAAAAAGCAATTGTTGTGAAAAAGGAATATTAGCTTCAAATGACTGCAATGCTTGTTCATATAAAATTCTTTCGTGAGCAACATGAGCATCAATAATCATCAATCCACTTTTAATTTGAGAAAGAATATATTTGTTATGAAGCATCACAATAAAAGGAGTATCTGCTTCAGAACTATTTAATGAATCATATTGATGAGCTATTTCAATTTGTTTCGAATCAAAAGGATGTTCAACTTCTACAGGAGATGCAGCAGATTTAATTTCAGTATTTAAATCTCCGAACAAACGTTCAATGTCTTCTTCATTAAGAATTGGAGTTCTTTTTATTCCATCAGTTTTATCAAATTGTCTGCTAAATGGTCTATCGCTAAAATCTTCTTTTTCAATTGATTTAAAATTCTGAAATCGAAGTGATGTATCAACTGAACTGCCCCCGAGTTCAATATTGGGAACAAGGTCATAACTTCGCAGGGTTTTTTTAACAACCGCGTGAACAAAAGAATAAATTTCTTTTTCGTCATCAAATTTAACTTCCAGTTTTGATGGATGAACATTAACATCAACTTTATGAGGGTCGATAGTCATAAATAAAACAAAGAATGGATAATCTCCTTTTTCAAGTATGTTTTCATAAGCTGTGTAAACCGCATGATTAATTATCTTATTAGTGACATATCTTTTATTTAAATAAAAATATTGTTCGCCTTTGCTTTTTTGCAAATAAGCAGGTTTTGTAACAAAGCCAGTTAAGCTGATATAATCTGTAATTTCTTTCACTTCAAGGACAGCATCAATTATATTTTCTGCAAAAACATTTTTCATTCTATCATAAATTGAACCTGAAGAGAAATCAAAAATCAGGTCATCTTCATTATAAAATTTGAAGCTAATTTCGGGATGACTTAATGCTGCTCTTTTGAATGCATCTATAATATGTTTTAATTCAGTTGCATTACTTTTTAGAAAATTTCTTCTTGCCGGAACATTATAAAATAAATTTTTAACTGAGACAGAAGTACCAACCGAGAACGAATCTTTTTCTATAACTAAGTGTCCATCACTTTCAATTTTTATGATTGTTCCTAATTCATCTTCTTTTCTTTTTGTTTTTAATTCGAATTGGCTTACTGCTGCAATAGAAGCCAGCGCTTCTCCACGAAATCCAAAAGTTGTAATTGATTCTAAATCTTCTATGGAAGCAATTTTACTTGTAGCATGTCTTTGCACACAAAGAATAGCATCTTCTTCTGACATCCCGATTCCATCATCAACAACCTGAATTAATGATTTACCAGCATTCTTAACAATAACATCAATATTTTTAGCTTCTGCATCAATTGCATTTTCTAAAAGTTCTTTAACTACAGATTCTGGTCGATTAACAACTTCACCAGCTGCAATTTTATTTGCAACATTTTCTGGTAATATTTTGATTTTATTTGTCACTATTTTGTTACACCTTTATCAATTTATTATTCTAATATAATGATGAATTGTAAAATCAGTAAACTCTTCTACTGAATTTAATTCCCACATATTAAGTTCAATTTCCGGGAAAAATACATCGCCATCAACAATAAATTTCATCTTAGATAAAATAATTTCATCTGCAAATGAAATTGACTGCTTAAATATACTTTCCCCGCCAATAATAAAAACTATGTCATACTTCCCATCACAATAATTAAATGCTTTTGAAAGTGAGTCAAATGCCAAAATATGAGGATATTCTTGAACATTATGTGTAATTACAATATTAATTCTATCTTCTAATGGCTTACCAATAGACTGCCATGTTTTTCTTCCCATTATTACAGGATAGCCTGAAGTTGTTTTACGAAAATGAGCTAATTCTTCTTTGTTATACCAAGGTATATTTCCATTCTTACCAATAACAAAATTTTCAGAAACTGCAGCAATAATTATCTTTTTCATTTCTTTGATACTTTTTATTTGACCTGCTTAATAACAGAATAATAATTTTTATTTGCACTATTAATTTATAAATAAAGATTAACATTTATTCTAAAGATTCATCATTTTCTTCAGATATTGAATAATTTCCGTTTCACAATAATTGTAAATTAACTTTTAGAATTATGCAAAAGAAAATTTTTGACAATGAATGAAGGACAAATAATTATTTTAATGGTAAGTTTTTTTTATGATTAAAAAACTTAAATAGTTTTTAATTCACTTCAAGTAAAAGTTTTGCATATTAAAAATTTTTTACCAGGGTTTCTCCAAACCCAATCGAGTAATTTTCTCTTCGAATTCAATTCTTTCTCTATTCCGCACAAATCGATTTTCGATTTTATTCAACCAACCCAATTCTTCTGCTATTTTGATTGCTTCATCAGTATTATTTCTTATTAATGCGTTTATAATTTTTATCTCAATAGATGAAAAAGTAATAGAATTTATCTGGTAATCAAGGAAAGCTTCCCATGTTAATGGACACCACTTTGCAACTATTTCATTTCCAATTACATTTGCATAAGAGCGAATTTCATACTGTGCATGACTATCCATTCTTAAAGAAAGAAAATGTAATAGATTATGCAAATCAATTTTCCAGTATGCTTCTGTATAAGTTGAAAGAGGTAAATCTTTGCGTGCCTGTTCACGTGCAACACCAAACTCCAATCGCTCTCGATAAATTTCTCTTGCAAAATTTTGAAGTTCCTCTTCTCTTTCAGAAAGTTTTTTACCGATAGATTCATCTAAAAATCCATTGCTGCCCTGTTTATTATCTTTTGCTTGAAGCCGCCACTGGTTTGGTGCAGTTTTTTGAGATGCATCAATTGCAATAGAATATCTTGTAGAGTATTCATTCACATTTGCAGTTCTATGACGAATCCATTGGCGCCATGTATCCATTGGCACACGAATATGAAATTTGATTTCACACATTTCAAATGGTGTTGTATGTCTGTTACGCATCAGGTAACGTATTAATCCCCTGTCTTCACTAACTTTTTTTGTTCCTTTCCCATACGAAACACGAGCCGCTTGAACAATTGATTCGTCAGAACCCATATAATCAATTACGCGTACAAATCCATCATCCAATACTGGAAATTTTTTACCTAAAATTTCATCAAGTGCAGGCACTCTTACTTTTTCTATTTTTTCAAATTCATTTTGCATTGTTTCCCTTTTAAGAGTTTGTCTCAATTAGTTTGATAAGAAATTTACTTATTTGTTTGCTTGCAAGTTCAATTCCTTTATCAATATTTGCTATAGATTCTTCAGTTGAATCAAAGTATTCTGCAAGTTCTATAACATGAATATTTTCATCATCTGGTAAAATACCTTCAGCTTCTCCGCATACAATGTAAACAGGAATATTTTTCTTTGCAAATTTATTTGCAATAATCATTGAACCTTTGTTCATCATGCTTTGGAAATCAAATTTTCCTTCGCCTGTAATTACAAGATTATAATCAGAATTTTCAGAATTAATTCCAAGAAAATTTTCTATAAAATACGAAGCAAATTTTTCTTCAGAATTAAAAAATATTTTAAATGCAGCAGCTAATCCTCCACCTGCACCACTAAGTTTCGAAATAAATCCTTCATCCAATTCAAGTTCCTTTAAAATATTCTCAAAACCTTTTTCAAGATGAATAACATCATTTTCACTTGCGCCTTTTTGACGCGCAAAAGCTTTGCATGCTCCTTTTTCACCAAGTAAAGGATTTTCAACATCAATAACAGTTTCTAATTTGAATGGAAGAGTTACTTCTGGAACTACAATTTTTTCTACCAGTTCAAAATTTTGGGGAAGAACATCAAGTTTATTATCAACTTTGTCATACAATTCCAATCCAAATACTTCCATCATTCCAAGTCCCAGGTCATTAGTTCCAGTTCCACCAATTCCAACTATAACATTTTCAACATTTAGCAATCCATTTTCTATTCCATCAAGAATCTGGATAAGAAGTTCTCCCATACCTTTTGAAGAAAGTTCCATTGGATTACGTTTATTCTCAGGAATATTTTTTAATCCCAAAACTTCTGCTGATTCAATGAATAGAATTTTTTTTGATTCCCAGTAACCTACGGGGCATAAAAATTTTTCATCACTAAAAGGATAAGAAATTTCGAAATGAAGTTTTTCTAAACCGAAATGATATTTACAAACTTCCAGAAATCCATCTCCGCCATCAGAGATTGGTTTATAATCAAATTTGATTTTTGATTTTATATTTTTTTGAAGATGTTTATCAAATGCAGTTTCAAACAATGTTACCAGTTCGACTGAATCAGCACATTCTTTAAAACTATTTGGAGCAACAAGAACTTTTATTTGATTATTCATTTTTCTTATTGATTATTTTATTAAATGCATCTATTAAATTTTTTTTTGTTTGTAGTAAATCCTGCGATATTACTTTAACTTCT
>JARYLX010000187.1 GCA_029907415.1 Melioribacter sp. | reverse complement strand
TGTTTTATCACCTAGTAGCAATAAAATGTTATGTGCAATTGAATGGTCTTTATCAATGTAGTGAATATCATTTGTGGCTACAAGTTTTATGTTCAGTTCTCTTGCAAGTTTAGGCATTCCAGCTAAAATTGGTTTTTCGACCTCCATTCCATGGTCTTGAATTTCGAGATAAAAATCATCACCGAATAATTCTTTCAGTTTGATTGCAATTTCTTTTGCTTTTTCCCAATTATCATTTATTAATTGTGTTGAGATTGGACCTGCAGGACATGCAGAAGTGCAGATTAATCCTTCATGATATTTATTCAATACTTCCATATCAATTCTGGGCTTGTAATAAAAGCCTTCTGTATGGCCGATTGTAGATATCTTCATTAAATTTTTATAACCGATTTCATTTTTTGCAAGAAGCAGAAGATGACTGTAATGTTTAGATTTTCTTTTCCCATTTTCTGAATCAGTTACTTTTTCAAATCTGCTTTTTTCAAAATCAACATAAGCTTCCATTCCAATAATTGGTTTAATTCCTTCTGCTTTTGCTTTTTTATAAAATTGAAGAACACCAAACATTACTCCATGGTCTGTAAGTGCTACTGCATGCATATCATTTCTTTTAGCAGCTAACACTAAATCTTCAACTGTGCACGCAGCATCCTGTAAGCTGTAATGTGAATGATTGTGTAAATGTATGAAATCCGACATCTATGCACCTATTTCTTTTAACTTTAATATGAAATTGCACACTGATGACACTGATAAGACATGATTCTCACAGATTTTTTTCTGTGGTCATCTGTCTAATCTGCGTCATCTGTGTTCTAATTTTAACTTAATCCAGTATGCCCAAAACCACCCTCCCCTCGGTGGCTATTATTTAAATCATCAGTCTCAATAAATTCTATTTTGTAAACTTTTGAAAGAACCATCTGAGCAATTCTATCACCACGATTTATAACAAAATCTTCTTCTCCAAAGTTGAAAAGAATAACTTTAATTTCACCTCGATAATCTGAATCAATTGTTCCCGGGGAATTTAGTAATCCAATTCCATGTCGTGCTGCCAAACCACTTCTTGGTCGAACCTGAATTTCAAATCCTTCAGGAATTTCTACTTTAATATTTGTTGGAACTAAAACAAATTTACCTTTAGGAATGATTATTTTATCTTCAACAGCAGCTCTTAAATCCAAACCGCTGCTTCCTTCTGTGGCATATTCTGGTAATGGAATATCTAAAAAATTTTCTGAAATTCTTTTAATCTTTATTTGAATTTTCTCCACTTATTCCTTCTCCATCTTCGTCTTTATTCAATAACGATGAAATTATAACAAATAATTTTTTATCCATGTAATATTTCATTAATAAAAAAATTTCCCATATCAGAAACAAAAACAACAAAGGCAAAAAAATTTTAGCCAATATTCCTAATTTAGAATCTACAGATATAAAAAATGAGATGATAAGAACTAAAGCAATAGTAACAAAAATTATTGATGCCAAATAGTACTTTTCGTTCAGAACTTTTTTAATCCTATCATATTCTTTTAAAAGCATTATAATATCCTTTGGGTTAATCTCGCTTTTCATCTTTGAAAAATCATTTTGTTTAATTTAAAAATTGATTCTTTGTTTATAACTTTTAGCAGGATTAACATGACAAAGAAAAAAATCATTATTAAAATTTTTATGGGGATATTTAAGTAGCCTTTATAATAAATGAAATAATAGGCAACGCAAGTTACAAAAACGAGCAATAATATTTTTAAAATTTTTTCATATTCATAATTTATTTCATAAAATTTTTGTGAAAATAAAAATAAAGTAATTGCCATTACCAAATAACTTGCAAGAGTTGCAAGTGCAGCTCCCATTATTCCAAAAACCGGTATTAATAAAATATTTACTGCAACATTTACTAAAGCGCCAGAGCCAGTAACTATCGGAAAATATTTAGTTTTTTCCTCTATATATAATCCTGCTTGAAAATTAACATACATCCCATTAAATAAATAAGCCAATAAAATTATTGGAACAATAGAAAGTCCACCCCAGAATTTATAACCAATTAAACTCACATCCCCATAGAATTTTATTTTTGCAATATCTTCGATAAATAAAGATAGAATTAACCATACAATTGATGAAGCAATCAAGAAAAGAGTAAGCACTTTTGAAAAAATATCCTTCGCATTTTTTTCTTTTGCAGTATTTAAAAGAAAAGGCTGCCAGGCAAATTGGAACATTTGAACAATCAACATCATGAATATTCCAAGTTTATAATTCGCCTGATAAATTCCAAGTGTTTCTTCATTTGTTAAAGCAAGAACAATCGGTCTATCAATTACCTGAACAATTGTAGCAGCAATACTTGCAGGCAAATATGGAATTGCAAATTTTAACATCGGTCTTAAAAATTCTTTTTGAATCCTTAACACAAGATTTTTAATTATATCCCTCGAAAGCAAAATCAAAGAAAACACAGAAGCTGAAAGATTGGCAATTAATATTGCTTCAATTCCCATTTTATATTTTAAGACAAGAATGATATTAAGAAGAATGTTCAATAAAATATTGCTAAGACGAATCATCGTAAATCTTATTGCTTTTCTTTGCAGTCTTAAATTTGCATAAGGAACAATAGCCAATGTATCAGTGAAAATGATTAGAATTAGGTAGTAGTACAAATAAAAATAATTTTGTGGAATTTCGATTAAACTTACAATTGGATTTCTAAATAAAAACAAAATTGCAGAAAAAACTATTGATGAAATTGCGACACATAAAAATGCAGTAGAATAAGCTTCTTTCTTTTTATTATCAGGAGCAGTTGAGCTGTACTTCATAAAAGCAGCATCCATTCCATAAATAAAAATTATATTTAGAAAAGCTATGTAAGCATATATGTTGGAATAGATACCAACTTCGGCAGGAGTAAAAACATTTGTATAAAATGGAACAAGAAGAAAATTCAGAAATCTTCCTATAATTGTGCTTATTCCGTAAATGACAGTGTCTTTTGTAAGTTCTTTTATTTTTTCAAACATTCTGCAATTATGACTGAAATAACAAAAACAAATTACAAAAAATCGAAGAAAGATGAGTATGCAGTGCTGAAAGTAAGTTACAAAAAGTAAGATAAAAAATGAATTAATTGAGGATTGAATTAAAAATATTGCTTTAAAGCTTCAACATAAATTTGGGGTGGACGAACTGCTTTTTTTGTATCTGTCTTAATAAAAATATGAGTTGTAAATCCTTCGGCTATTAATTCTTTCGTTTCTTTTCTTCTTATTACATATTCAATATGAACCTTAGGAGAATATAATTCTTTAACACTTGCTTCAATTTCAAGAATATCATCATAGTAAGCAGGATTTTTGTACTTTACATTTGCTTCAATCAAAGGAAGTTGATAACCATTTTTTTCAAGCTCTGCATAAGATAAACCTGTAGATCTTAAAAGTTCTGTTCTTCCAACTTCAAAATATTCGAGGTATTTGCCGTTGTATACAAACTGCATTTTGTCAGTATCTGCATAACGCACCCTGATTTCAGTAGTATGAGTCAACATGTTTTATGTGAATAAAGAAATAAAAGTTTATGCTAATTTCAGATTTTTAATTATCAACTTTCAAAGCTCTTGTCACAATTTTTATGTTGCAGTGCTCAATGTTAAATGCTCAATATTCAATTCTCAATTTTCAACGCTTAATATTCGATATTCTTCATTCGATATTCTATATTCAATTCTTAATTCTTAATTCCTAATTCCTAATTCCTAATTACTCAATATAAACTCCCATCTTTGCAAATTTTTCGAGACGATTTTGAACAAGCTTTTCAGGTTTAATTTTAACAAGTGCAGCTAATTCTTCTTTAAGAATTGACTTCAAAGTATTAGCCATTGCTTGATGGTCTTTATGAGCGCCTCCTAAAGGTTCAGGAACAATTCTATCGATGATACCCTGTTGAAGCAAATCATTTGCAGTAAGTTTAAGAGCTTCGGCTGCCTGTTCTTTATAGTCCCAGCTTCGCCATAAAATACTTGAGCAGGATTCGGGACTAATAACTGAATACCAGGTATTTTCAAGCATTAATATTCTATCGCCAACGCCAATACCGAGTGCACCACCGCTTGCACCTTCACCAATAATTACTACAATGATTGGAACTTTGAGTCTGCTCATCTCAAGAAGATTTCTTGCAATTGCTTCTGCTTGACCTCGCTGTTCTGCTTCCAAACCAGGATATGCACCAGGTGTATCGAGCATTGTTATTACAGGTTTATTAAATTTTTCAGCAAGTTTCATTAATCTCAATGCTTTCCGATAACCTTCTGGGTTTGGCATTCCAAAGTTTCGGAATAGATTTGATTTTGTATCTCTCCCTTTTTGATGACCTAAAATCATTACTTTATATTCATCAAGTTTGGCAAAACCACCTACGATTGCATGGTCGTCCTTAAAAAGACGGTCGCCATGAAGTTCTACAAAATTTTCGGTCATCATATAAATATAATCGAGAGTATAAGGTCTTTCGGGATGGCGTGCCAGCTGAACTCTTTGCCAGCGTGTTAAATTTTCGTAAATATTTTTTTTGAGTTGAATTACTTTCTCCTCAAGTGTTTTTATTTCATTTGATATATCGAGATGCCCTTCATATTTACGCATCTCTTCAATTTTGTTTTCCAATTCAATTATTGGCTTTTCAAAATCAAGAGTATTTTTTGCCATTTTTTACTCCGTCCTAAAAAACATTTTTGAAATTGTTCTTCCAAGTATTTCTAAATCGAGCCAGATATTTTGATTTTTAGCATAGAAAAGATCAAGGCTCTTTATCTCTTCATTATCATTTAATGATATGTTTTCTACATACCATAAACCAGTTAAGCCTTTTTTACCAACATAAAGTTCACCATAATATGAAGAATCTCTTGGACCAACAAAACTTTTCTCTCCAATCAATACTTCTGGAATTCCAAGAATAAATTGAATAAAATCATTCCTCTTTAATGTTAATTTTTGAAATAAATATATGAAAGGATAAACCAAAAACAAAATTAAGATTAAACTCAAAAAGAAATCAAATATTTGTTTTGTTATTCTATGACCGAATGAAGAAATGTTATATTGAATTTTAAGCAATGGAATATTATCGAGCATCGTTACTGATGATTTACCCACAAGATAATTTAATTCTTTCCCAGCAACCAAAAAATCTACATTTAATCCTTGACATTCTGATACAACAGCAAAAACCTGATCAAAAGAAATTTCTTCTGATGAAAAAATAACCTTCTCAATTTTTTGGTCTATAATAATTTTTCTCATATTATCTAAAGAACCGAGTACTTTATAACTGCTAATTTGATTACCAATATTTTTTTTGTTGAATCCAATAAATCCAACAACTTGATACAGCGAAGTAATATTTGATTTTAATCTTTCAGCAAGTTCCTTCGCTTTTATTTCACTTCCTACAATTAATGTACGTGCTTTTTTAGAATCACTTACTAAACCCAGTTTAAACACAACCTTAAAAATAATCCTCCAGAGTGAAAATGTTATAACTGCTAAAATGTATGTTATTAAAACTACTGCACGGCTAAAAGCAAATTGCTTGAGAAAATATGTAACTGCGGATAAAATTATAAATCCATAAAAAAGTGTTATTAAACTTTTTAGAACAGATATTGAATTTTTATTATAAGCACCGCCAAAACTTGAAATTATCACCTGCATTAATGCTGGGGCGAAATAAATCCATGGAATAACATAATCTGGAAAACCACGCCAATGTTCATTTGAGTAAATTTTTTCTGCAAAATAAACAGATGCACTAAGAAAAATAAAGTCACATAAAATACTTATTAGTGCAAGTTTATAAACATTTGCAAAAGCAATTAATTTTCTGAAAAGAATAGCTAACTGTAAAATCGATTCAACAATAAAAGAAGAAGAAAAATGTTTTTTTACAAAAAGATGCATTGCATCATAAAATAATTTTGTTTCGTCGATGCTGCTGCGTTTTGTACTTTCTCCTTTGTAATGGATAGCCTTAGTAACAGGAGTGTAGTAAATTTTCCCACCAGCCTTCTTTATCTTGTAACACAGATCAAT
>JARYLX010000186.1 GCA_029907415.1 Melioribacter sp. | reverse complement strand
TGATAAATTTTTTAACTATTAATTAAATAACGGTGTAAATAATTGAGTAATTTCTGGGATTACATTTTTATTGCAACTTCAATTATATCTGCATTAGGATTAATATTTATAATTTATTCAACTTCTGAAGGAACTATTTCAAGCAGACTTTTTATTTTAATTCTTTTTCTGGTAGTATGTTATCTTTTTTCTCATGCTGTTCATTTTCTTATTATAAGTTCGAGTGATGTTACAGTGTTCGACAGGTCCTGTCATTCATTCCTTTTATTAATTGTTCTTGCATTGTCTTTCTTTTCTTATTATTTCCCAGAGAATAAAAAAATGATTCTCTCACTGAAACTAATTTTGATTATACCATCGATAGTATTATTGATATTGCTTTGGAATGGCGATTTAATAATTGAATCCCATGCACATCATCCAGTTTATGAAGCTCATTACAGCAGTATATATCCATCTTTTTTAATCTGGTATTTGTTTTTGCTCGGCTTCTCAATTTACATCTTAACAAAAAAAATTATTTCTTTGGAATATCGGGAAAAAAGATTGCAAATATTGTCTATAATGTTTGGGTTGATTTTATCAAATTTTGTTGCATTTATATTTGGTTTATTTCTCCCATGGTATCTCGGATTTTACTATTTAGTAGAAATTAGTCAATTAGCTTTTCTTGTTGGAGTTGTATCAATGACTGTAATTGCTTTAGGAAAATTTAATATGTTCCCTGTTGTAACTGAAAAACTGCAGTCATTTTCAGTAACAAAAAAATTGTTTTATTCTGCGGTTATTATTGTGCCAATAATAATTTTGATGATTGTAATTCCGTTAACCAGAATTATTTTTGAAGTAAAATCATTACAGGAATTGCAGCGCCATTTTATTGTGGAAATATTCAGCGGTGTGTTGGTAAGTATAAGCATGGCTTATATTATAACACGATTTATAGCAATGCCGTTGAATAAATTAAAACACATAGCTCAAGAAATTCAGAAAGGTAATTATGGCTTAAAAGTAAATATTAATTCTAATGATGAATTTGGAGAACTTGCTGAAACTTTTAATAATATGTCAAAGAAATTAAAACAAGACGATATTAAACTTGCAGAGAATAAAGAACGAATATCACTTCTATTAAATGCATTCGAAAAATCATTAGCAGCAATTGCTATTGTAAATACCAATTTCAAAATCATTGAAGCTAACACTCAATTTTATAACATATTAGAAAAACCAAAAGAAAACTTAGGACATTCCTCAATTGATGTATTGCAATTTCACAAATCATCAGAATTATTCAAAAAAATTATTGAAGAGGTAAATACTAAGAATGTTTTTATTGGTGAAATTAAAATTGAATTGGAAAATAAAAAGATCAAGGATTTGCTTTTGTCGGTCACAAAAATATTTTCACCTAATTTTGAGTTAAAGGGTTATTTATTTGTTGAAATAGATATAACAGACAAAAAGAAATTAGAAGCCGAGATGCTGCGTTCAGAAAAATTAGCAGCTTTGGGAAAAATGTCTGCAATACTTGCTCACGAAATCAAAACACCTTTAACATCAATTAAAATGAATGTGGATATTTTAAGTCAAACATTAAGTCTAAATGATGATGATAAGGAATGCCTTGAAATTATTAAGAAAGAGACAAATCGATTAACTCAACTTGTAAAAGAAGTTCTGCAATTTTCAAAAACATCTGAACTGAATTTATCCAAAGTAAATTTGAAACTGTTCAGCGAAGAAATATTTCAACTTACAAAAGCACAAAATCTGCACAAACAAATTACATTCATAAATGAAACCGATGATGTAGAGATATTTGTTGATTCAGATAAATTTAAGCAGGTGTTGTTGAATTTAGTTCAAAATTCTATCGATGCAATTGTAAATGAAGGGATAATTCATTTGAGTTCACAAGTAAATGAAGATGAGATTTTGATTTATGTTAAAGATAATGGAAACGGAATTGAAGAGACAGATAAAATTTTTGATCCTTTTTTCACTACAAAACCATCGGGAACCGGTCTTGGATTATCTTTATCTCAAAAAATAATTGAACAGCATGGCGGAACATTAAGATTGATTTCTTCAAAAGCAGGTGAAACAATTTTTGAAATAAAACTTCCTTTTAGAAATGGACCAAAAAATTTTAGTAATTGACGACGACGAATCAATTCGTCAAACATTGACGAATTATTTAAAAAGAATTGGTTATAATGTTTTTGCTGCCGAGGATGGGAATTCCGGATTAAAATGTTTACAAGAAAATCAGCCCGACTTAATTATTTCTGATATAAGAATGCCGAATTTATCCGGGTTAGAAGTCTTAAAAAAAGCAAAGGAAATTGATACAAATATCAAAGTGATTCTTATTACCGCTCATGATGATATGCAAACAACAATTGAAGCCATGCAGAATGGAGCTTATGATTATCTCGAAAAACCTTTAGATATAGAACGCCTTAGAGTAACTATATCGCGCGCACTCGAATCAAAAATGTTGAGTGAGCGAATTGATTCGATTATTGGAGAAGAAGCTCAAGAATTTCAGCCCGAAAAAAGAATTATAGGCAAATCACCTGCAATGAAAGAAATTTATAAGCTAATTGGGCAGGTATCTAATAATCGTGTAACTGTACTTTTATTAGGAGAAAGCGGCACAGGAAAAGAACTTGTAGCAAAATCAATTCATTACAGTGGAATAACAAAAAATCAGCCATTTGTTGCTGTAAATTGTACTGCAATTACAGAATCTCTTTTGGAGAGCGAATTATTCGGTCATGAAAAAGGTGCATTTACAGGAGCTGAAAGAACAAAAAAAGGGAAGTTTGAATTAGCAGGGGAAGGAACAATCTTTCTGGATGAAATTTCCGAAATGTCGCCTCACTTACAGGTGAAACTGCTGCGTGTTCTTCAAGAAAGAGAATTTGAAAGAGTTGGCGGCGAAACTGTAATCCCAATGAAAGCCAGAATTATTGCTGCAACTAATCGAAACCTTGAACAGCTAGTTAAAGAAGGTAAGTTTAGAGAAGATTTATATTACAGATTAAATGTTGTTTCAATTAATATTCCTCCATTGAGAGAAAGAAAAGAAGATATTCCACTTTTAGTAAATTATTTCTTAACGAAGATAAATAAAGAACTTCATAAAAATGTTACGAAAATTCCAGACGAAGTTATGTTAATGCTGAAAAATTATGATTGGATTGGCAATGTTCGTGAGTTAGAAAATACTTTAATTCAGGCGGTTGTGCTTTCCACTGATGATGTTCTTCATAAAGAAAATATTTTGTTGAGGAAATCTTTTAGTGATATTTCAGAAAGGGAAGATTATTTATTGCCGCTACAAGAAGTTGAAAAGAGGCATATTAAATTAGTTCTGGATTACACTAATTGGAACAAACCTAAAGCCGCTGAAATACTTGGGATATCACTTCCTACTCTTTATAATAAAATTGAAAGTTATAAATTATCTAAGCAGAACTGAGAAAAGAGAAAGAATATAAAATGATAAACTTAATATTAAGAGAAAAAAATCAGAAGTAATTATTGCAATAAAGAAAAAATATTGTGCTATTAAACTCAATTAAAGATGCCCTTCAAAAAATTCCTCATTTATTATTAATGTCTTGCGTTTAATTTTTCATTTAAAAAATTTTAAAACAATTTAAGATTTTTAAAAAACTATCGTTTGATACGTTCAAAATAAGCCAAAACAAATAATAATCCCTCAGGCATATTCTTTGCATAAAATCATATCTGATATGAATAACTCTTTAATAAATATTATCTGGTTAATTATTTATTTCGTATTCATTATTGTGATTCTTCTAATCTTAAATCGAATCAATAAAATCAAACAATGAAATTTGGAATATTTATGAGAAAAACAATAATTATTCTTTATGTGATGATGGCTTTCTTTGACATATTAAAAGCACAAAATCAAAAAACTTATCTTGATACCTTAATAACAGAAACACTGCAAAATAATCCTCAACTTAAGGCAGCTCAAAATCAATTTCTTAGTACTCAGAAAAAGATAAAACAAGTTACCGCCTGGGATGCGCCACAGGTTGGAATAGAATTTTTTCAGGTGCCAATTCAATCTTTTCCAAATCCATTAAAAAATAATATGGAAACAGACTATTTCGTCCAACAGATGATTCCTTTTCCCGGTAAACTAAAAGCAATGGGATTATCTGCAACTTATAATTCTAATATGTATGAAGAGCAGTTCAATGCATTAAAGAATAAAATAATCAGAGATTTAAAAAGTGCTTACTATGAACTTTATTTTGTTCAACGCAAAATTGAAATAAACAAAGAGAATCAAGAATTACTTCGACAGTTTATTGAAACAGCAAAAAAGCATTATGAAGTCGGAATGGGAAAGCAACCTGATATTATTCGTGCCCAAACAGAACTTTCATCATTGATTAACGAAGAAGTAAATCTTTACAAAGAGAAGAGAGATGTTGAAACTATGCTCAATACAATTTTAAATCGTCCGCCTTATCAGCCTTTTAAGGAGATAGATAGTATATATGAAACTATTCCAGAATTCAAATATCAGCAGCTGCTTCCAATTGCTTTATTGCATAGACCTGAATTGAAAGGGATGAAATTCAACATTGAAATGTATAAAAGTGAATTGAAAGCTTCTGAGTTGGAATTTTATCCAGATATTATGGTTAGAGTAATGTATAAAAATATGACTGATACAAAGAACGATTTTTGGTCTGCGATGGTAGGTGTAAATGTTCCAATTGCATTTTGGTCAAAAGATAAATACAGCGGAAAGGTTGAAGAAAATCAGTTGAATATCAAAACAGCCGAAGAGCAATTTAATTCTATAAAAAATATGATTTCTTACGAAGTTCAAAATGCAATTGTCAAATTAGAAACAAACAGAAATTTATATAACCTAAATAAAAACACTGTGATACCGCAAGCCAAACAAACACTTCAATCAACCTTGGCAGCATATAAAACTGGTAAAACCGAGTTCTTAATGTTAATTGATGCATACAGAATGCTTTTTATGGCAAAGTTAGATTTTTATATGAGCGAAATGAATTTAATGTTAGCAAAAGCACAATTAGAACAAGCAGTCGGTTTATCAATCAATGAAATTGTAGAAAATATAGAGAGAAAATAAAGGAGATTTTGTAATGAGAAAAATTATTATAACTGCAATTGTCTTCCTTATAATTGGATTAGGTATTGGATGGTTCGTCTTTAAATCAAGCATTCCATCTGTTCAACAAAAAGAAAGAAAGATTTTATATTATCGTAATCCAATGGATCCTACTCAAACTTCGCCTACACCTAAGAAAGCACCTGATGGAATGGATTACGTTCCTGTTTATGCTGACGAAGGAACTAAAAGTGGAGAAAAGAAAATTGCTTATTATAAAGACCCTATGCATCCGTGGTACACTTCTGATAAGCCGGGAATTGCGCCAGATTGCGGAATGGAATTAGTCCCTGTCTATGAAGGCGAAAGTGATGTAGAAGGAATTAAAATCGATCCAGTTGTAGTTCAAAATATTGGTGTGCGTGTAGAAACAGTAAAAAGACAAAAAATGCAAAAGGTAATTAGAACTACAGGTAAAATTGATTATGATGAAACAAAAGTTACAACTATCACAACAAAAATTATGGGCTGGATTGAAAAATTATATGTTGATTACACAGGCAAATATATCAGTAAAGGTCAACCGCTGTTTGAAATTTACAGTCCTGAACTTGTAAGCACACAAGAAGAATATCTTCAGGCAATTCGTTATCTAAAAAAAGTATCTCAAAGTTCTGCTGATGTAAAAGAAGGAGCCTTAGAATTAGTTAATAGTGCCAAGAGAAGATTGCTCTACTGGGATATTTCCGAGAAAGATATTGAAGAAATTGAAAGAAACAATGCACCTAAGAAAACTCTTACTATTTATTCGCCAGTCAATGGAATTGTTGTTGAAAAGATGGTTTATCAGGGTCAACAAATTATGGCTGGGATGGAATTATATAAAATTGCCGACCTTTCGACAGTCTGGGTTATGGCCGATATTTATCAAATGGATTTACCGTGGATTAAGCTAAGTCAAAGAGTTGAATTAGAATTATCTTACT
>JARYLX010000185.1 GCA_029907415.1 Melioribacter sp. | reverse complement strand
GGATTAACATATCTGCAGGAAGCGAAGCAAGATTCTGGGGAATAGAAAATTACAAGGGATTAATCAAAGAAATTAAGAGATACCCAAATACTAAAATTATAATTTTATGTTCTCCACAAGATATACACAAAGCAGAGGAAATATCCGAAAACCTAATACCAGTATTTTATGATAAATCATTTGAAAAATTTTCAGCAATGATAAGCAAATTGAATTTATTAATAACACCTGATACATCAATTGTCCATATTGCTTCAGCATTTAATGTTCCAGTATTTGGTTTATATGTTAAATATAATACAAATGATATGATATGGAACCCATATAATACAGAATTTGAGTGTATAATTACGGAGCAACCCACACTAAAAAATGTAAAATTAGAAGATACTATAAATAAATTAAAACCATTCTTAGAGAAGTTATTATGGAAAAATTAAATATCCCCGATTGCAAAAATTTTTCAGGCTATAAACCTTGCTTTCCTAATTATAATTGTTTAGAAAATGGTTGTAAAGAACAAAAAAAAATTGGTTTAAAGATTTTAATTATAGCTTTAGAAGCAATGGGAAGTGTATTGATGACTACTGCACAGCTTCCTGCAATAAAAAGGAAATATCCTGAATCAACAATTTACTGGTTAACTCTTAAAAATTCTGCTGATATTCTTAAAAACAATCCTTTCATTGACAAATTATTTGTTTATGATTTTGAAAATATGAACATTTTGAGTGCTGTTGAATTTGATATTATAATGAATTCAGATAAATCAGTTAAAGCTGGTGCTATTGTTAATTCACTTAAAGCAAAGGAAAAACTTGGTTTTGGCCTTAATAATAATTTTCAAATAATACCATTAAATAATGGAGCCATATATAATTATAAATTGGGACTTGATGATAATCTTAAGTTCAAAATCAACAAAAAAACTGGGCAGGAAATACTTGCAGAAACTTTTAATTTAGAATACAAAAGAGATGAATACATTTTTGAATTTACAGATGATGAAAAAGAATTTATTGAATCATACAAAAAAATTATTGGAATTACTGATAATGATGAAATTATTGGGTTCAATACAGGCTGCTCCCAATTATACCCAAATAAAAAAATGACAATTGAACAGCATATAATATTAATTGAAAAATTCCTTTCTTATAATCGATTCAAAATTATGTTACTCGGTGGACCAGAAGATACAGAAAGAAATAAAATTATAAGCGAGTTATTTAAAAACCAGGTGATAAATACACCCACTACTGAAGGAATAAGAAAAGGAGCATGTTATGAAAGTATACCTCATGTTGTTATTACAGGTGATTCATTCGGAATGCATCTTGCCATTGCATTAAAAAAGTATGTTATTGCCTGGTTTGGATTAAGTTGCTGGAATGAAATTGACCTTTATGATAGAGGTGTAAAATTATATCCTGAAGGTTTATTTTGTGCACCATGCTGGAAAAAAGAATGCCCATATAATCTTGAATGTATTCAAATGATTGATTTAGAAAAAATAATTCAAGAAACAATAAAATATTTTGACAATAGAAAGAATGAAAGAAAAAATTAATTTAATTGATTTATACAATCAGTTAAAAAGACCATTGATACTTGACGGTGCTATGGGAAGCCTGCTTATCGAGAAAGGTATTAAAAATCACCCGGTGTTATGGACTTCATTATCGAATCTTGAAAATCCAGGTACAGTTAAATCAATTCATTTAGAATACATAAACAGCGGTGCAGATATAATAACAACAAATACATTTAGGACTAATCCAATATCTGTAAAAAAATCCAATGAAAATATTGATATATATGAATTTGTAAAATCTGCCATTCAATTAGCTAAAGATGCAAGGAATTATAAAAAAATAATTATAGCAGGTTCTAATGCCCCTGCAGAAGATTGTTATCAAAAAGAACGAACTATATCAAAAAGTGAATTAGAGTACAATCATAAAACTCATATTAAAATTCTCTGGGATAATTCTGTTGATATAATTTGGAATGAAACACAAAGCCATATGGATGAGATAGAAATAATTTGTAAATATTGTTCAGATAATAATATTCCATTTATTGTAAGCTTATTTTTTGATGACAATCTAAAAATTCTAAGTGGTGAAAATTTAGTAGATGTTGTAAATTATATTAATTCTCATGATGCAATAGCAGTAGGATTTAATTGTGTAAAACCAGAAACATTCTTTAAGTATATCGAAAAATATTCTTTACCAGAAAGATGGGGTTTTTATTTTAATTGTGGTGCAGGAAATTATTCAGATGAATTTATAACTTGTGGCATTACTCCAAAGCATTATGCTAAAATCACAAAACAATTACTTCCATTTAATCCAATTTTTATTGGTTCGTGCTGTGGTTCTAATCCCGAACATACTAAAGCTATAAAGGAATTGTTAAATGAAATTTATTGAAATTAAAGCGCCCGCAAAAATTAATATTGGATTAAGAGTTTTAGAAAAAAGAACTGATGGATATCATAATATTTACACATTGTTCTATCCAATCAAAGACTTATATGACACTATAACTTTTGAAATATCAGATAATTTTGAATTTAATAGCAATTTAAAAGTAACAGAAAATGATGAAGATAATCTTATTATTAAGTCCAAAAGAATGCTTGAAAGAATTTTCAATAAAAATTTCAATGTAAAAATTAATTTGATTAAAAGAATTCCTGCAGGTAGCGGCCTTGGAGGTGGAAGTTCAGATGCTGCTGCAACATTAATTTCTTTAAATGAATTATTTAAACTAGAATTACACTATGAACAACTTTTATCAATAGCATTAGAGTTGGGTTCAGATGTCCCCTTCTTTATAAAAGCACTTCCTGCAATTGGTAAATCAAGAGGGGAAATTTTAGAGCATATAGAAATCGAAAATGCATTGCCCATTTTAATTGTTATTCCAAATATTTCTATACCTACAAGAGAAATTTATCAGTTAATAAAACCTAAACATGAGTATTATGATTACAAAGAAATAATTCAGAATAATAAATTCAATTATTCATTAATGAGAGAAAAAATTATTAATGATTTTGAGGAAGTAGTTTTTCAAAAATATCCGGAGATAAAAAACATAAAAGAAATTTTATATGCAGAAGGAGCAATATATGCTTCGATGAGTGGAACAGGTTCTACTGTTTTTGGATTTTTTGATAGCATAGATAAAATAGAAAAAGTTAAGGAATGTTTTCCTCCTGAATACTTTTGCTGGATAAATAATCCTCAGGATTAACTTCAAAAATGTCATATGAAGTAGGTTTAAAGTGATAAGGCAATAAAATTTTAAAGCAACTCCCTAAATGATTATTATGAGAAAGTCTTGATGGACTTTGCACAGTAATCTCACCTCCCAACCTTTCAATAATTTCACGGGTAATTGTTAAACCCATTCCACTTCCTTCATGTTTGGCTTTGTCAATATTTGATGCTCTATAGAATTGCTCAAATATTTTTTGTAAATCCTCTTTAGGTATCCCAATCCCATCATCACATACTTCAATAGAAATTTTATCGTTTACATCTTCAACTATAACTTCTATTTCCCCATTTTCATTTACATATTTTATAGAATTTCCAATGATATTTGACAGAGCGAGTTCTAAAAGTATCATGTCAGATTTAATAAATTTTTTTTCTAATCTTCTATCCTCAAATTTTAGTTTAATATTCTTTGATTTTATGTTATCTAATTGTTTCTCGAGTATATTCCTAATAAATAAATTTATATCGATTTCTTCAGCCGAACGAATATCTAATAACTTAAGTCTGGAAATACGAAGTACATTGTTTAATAAATGTAATGTTTCTTCTGTTCTAATCTTTGCCCGCATTAATTTAGCTTCTACTTCTTTACTTATTGGTCCAACATATTGCTGTAAAACCAAGTCGATTATAGATTTTATTGCAGTTACAGGCGTTTTAACTTCATGAACTATTCCAATAATATATTTTTGCTTTGATTTTTCTGCATCATCAATCCTTTGCAGTGAGGTTCTTAAAAGCTGTTCTCTATGATACAATTGTCTTGCAATATTATTTGCAAGATATACACTTGCAAAAAGCATTAATGTAAAAGATGCTATTGATAGTATGTCATATAATAATGTATGAGAGATTGGCGCATTATATATACCATTAATTAGGTAAATTTCAATAAATCCTAATTTTGCAAAAGCATTCAACAATGAAAAGATTAAGCTAATTGTTCCAGCCATAATATAAACTATATATCCAGGAAGAATAAGGCTTCCAATTATCATGTGGAAAATGAAAAAAATATAAAGTGGTGATTCAATTAATCCTGTATAATATACTAATAACATTAATGCTATCAGGTCTAAAATCATCTGTATTAAAGAAAGATGAAGGCTATTGAATTTATCTGGAGAACAACCAACATACTTTCTAGAAACATGTATAATTATATTATAAACAAGAATAGTAAATGTAATTAATAAAATTGCTATGAATTGTGTTTTTGTTAAATTAAAGTTGAATAATAGTTGCCCTGCCATTAAAAATAAAACAAGTAAAACAACAACGATATATCTTAATTTAATAAACCATAAATTTCTAACACGGATGGCTCTCCAGAATTCTCCATAATTTTTAGCCCAATCAGGAAGAAGTGATAACATGTTATGATAAATTTAATAAGTTGTTCAGTTGAAAAATAAGAATATGTTAAATGAAAGTAAACGAAAGAGGCTGTCTTAAAGACAGCCTCTTATGATTAAGCGATATATTTTCCGCGTTTTATGTAATGAGTGTGCAAAAGTTTATGCGATAAATGACTGCATGGACCTTCAGTTAGAAATTCTTGATAAAGTCTAATTACATTTGGATTCTCATGGGATTTTCTAATTGTTAATGATTCATCTTCTGCATAAATAGCTTCTGCACGTTTCTTTCTAATTTCTGGATTAGTTGGAATTGGTTGACCACCGCCACCAAGACATCCACCTGGACAAGCCATAAATTCAATAAAGTGACATTCAGAAAATTTACCACCAGCTTTAATATCTTCCATTATTTTCTTTGCATTGGCTGTACCATGAGCTACTGCTACTTTTAAGGTTACTCCTTTTAACCAATTCCAATCAGGCACTAAATGTTTAATTAAGTCTGGAACAGGACCGACTTTATTTCCAATTGGAATTTCCATATATCTAATTCCTTCAAATCCACGCAATGGTATAATGTTAGCTTTATCAAATATATCTTCAGTTTTATTTCCTGTAACAAATTCAACAACAGTTCTTAATGCAGCTTCCATAACTCCACCTGTTGCCCCAAAAATTAATCCAGCACCAGAAGCTTCACCAAATGGAGAGTCAAAATCACTCTTAGGCATTTCTGGCAAATTAATTCCTGCTTCTTTTATCATTCGAGCTAATTCGCGAGTAGTTAAACCATAATCTACATCTTTATACCCGCTTGAATTCATCTCTGGTCTATTGCACTCGAATTTTTTTGCAGAACATGGCATCACAGCAACAGAAACAATATTTGCAGGGTCTATTCCAGCTTGTTTTGCATAGAATGTTTTGATTAAAGCTCCAAACATCTGTTGAGGTGATTTTGCAGAACTTAAGTTATCAATATATTCAGGATAAAAATGCTCGAGATATTTTACCCAACCTGGCGAACATGATGTAAATTGTGGTAATGCAACAGGTTCCTTTTTAACAAGTGCTCTATAAAGCCGGAGAATTAATTCAGTGCCTTCTTCAATTATAGTTAAATCAGCAGTAAAGTTTGTATCAAATACTTTATCAAAACCAATTCTTCTTAATGCTGTATTTAATTCTCTTGTCATTGAAGTACCTGCGGGTAAACCAAATTCTTCACCGATAGCAGCACGAGGAGATGGAGCGGTTTGTATAACTACGTGTTTTGTTGGGTCGTCAATTGCTGCCCAAATCTCATCTGATGGGTCATTGGCTCTTAAAGCTGCGGTTGGACAACGATTGATACATTGCCCACAATTAATACAAATTACATCAGCAAGTGGCTTATCTAAAAATGTTCCTATATGTGTATTGTCCCCTCTGCCAATAGCTTCAAGAACACCAACTTCCTGTAAATCAATACATGTTCTTACACATCTT
>JARYLX010000184.1 GCA_029907415.1 Melioribacter sp. | reverse complement strand
AAGAAGAACAACCTCTACATCAAAAATTAAAAAAATCAAAGCGACAACATAAAAACGAATATTAAACTTAATCCATGGCGAGCCTTCAGGATTTTCGCCGCATTCATAGATTTTTAATTTTTCATGCGTCGGACGATTTGGGCTTATAATTTTTGCTACAAAAAGTGTAATTATTACAAATATTGCAGCAAATATTATGAATATCAGAATTTTACCGAACTCAGTAAGCATTAATCTTCAAAAAATTTGTGCGCAAATTAATACTTCAATGTATGATTGTCAAGAAATCTGAATTTAGTATTCCTTACAGCAAATTTTGGTTAAAAGATAATTGTAATGTTTTTATCATAATTGTCATAACTTTTTTAAATGAATTTTATTTTTACCTGAAATAATTTATTTTACAATTGATTTTTGAGTTAAATATTTTTTATGAAAAAATTTTTTTGTCTTGCTCTGTGTATTTTGATTATAATTTCTCATTTAGTAATTAATGCTCAAATTTTATCCAAAAAATGGGAAAAGGTTATTAGTATTGATGATAAAGAAATTTATCTTGACACTTCAAGCATCAAACAAGAAAAAAATATCTTATCTGCACTTATGATTACTTATTATCAACAACCAAAATTTATAAATGAAATAAATCAAGAAATTATATATGTCAAAACACAAACATTGTTTGATACTGTTTCAAGAAAAGTAAATATTATCGGGAATTTATATTATGATAAAAAGCTTAAAATTGTTGGGGATGCATATAAGCCAATACAAATAGCGAGGGAAAATAACGTATGCTTAATTGATACAAGTAAAATTTTTTCTGCTCTTTATGAAAAATGCATCAATTACATAAAATTTCATAATCAAAATAAACAGGATAAAGTTGATTTGCTTTCTGATATTAAATCAAGCAACATCGAATCAAAAAAATTAAATAGCAGCATTAACGATACAGGAAAAACTATTTCACTAGAACCTGAATTAAATGTAAATGAAGAAAATTATGACTTAGGTGCTGAGAGATTGGTTTATAAAACAATTTTTACAGATGGTAATAAATTTTGTGTTCAAGTATCATCATGGAAAGAAAAATGGAAAGCAGAAAGAGAAGTAAGCAAATTAAGAAATATGGGTCATAATGCATTTATTGTTAAAGTGAATATTCCTGGAAAAGGCATATGGTATAGAGTTAGAATAGGATATTTTTCAACATTAACAGAAGTAGAAGATTATGTAAAAAATATGAAATAGTATGAAGACTTTATGCAAAATTATGATTGGAAAAAAATTTTAACAGAAGAACAATATTATGTCTTAAGACAAAAAGGGACTGAAAAACCTTTTACAGGTAAATACTGGAATTTTTTTGAAGAGGGGGTATACAAATGTGCGGGTTGTGGCCAAACATTATTTGATTCGAAAACAAAATTTAAGTCATTTTGTGGCTGGCCAAGTTTTTATGATGTTATTGATAAAAACAAAATAATTCTCAAAGAGGATAATAGCCATGGTATGAAAAGAATAGAAGTATTATGTAAAAATTGTGAAGGACATTTAGGCCATGTTTTTGATGACGGTCCAGAACCAACAGGACTAAGATATTGCATAAATTCTGCAGCTTTATCTTTCCAACCCAAATCAAATTATTAATATTTTGTCTAAATTTATAAAATCCTATTGAATTAAAAAAAATAATCTCATCATTTCATAAAATTTTTAAAAAAATTTAGTAGAAGACAGATTAATGCTTGATTTAATATGAAATCTAATTTATATTTAGTCTAAATAAATTCATGTATTTTTTAGTTACTAATTTATTATTCCATAAAATAAATAGGAGGAAAAATGCAAAAGTTAAGATTTACTTTATTCATAATGTTCTTATTTCAAATTATTCTTCTTTCTCAAAATGGAGTGTATGACTTTAATGCTGTTGTTCATGGGTATGGTGAATTGCACTATAATCATGAAAAAACGGATAAAAAGCCTTTGAAACAAATTCTTGATTTTCATCGATTTGTTACTTTTATAGGATTTTCATGGAATGATAAATGGTCTTTTCATTCTGAAATAGAATTAGAACATAATTATGTTGAAGGTGGGGAAGGTGAAATAGAATTAGAACAGGCTTATGTTAATTATCATTATACTGATTGGCTTGGATTTCAAGCTGGGGTTGTTCTTCCTTCTGTTGGCTTAATCAATGAAATTCATGAACCACCATTATTTTTTGGTGTTGAACGTCCAGATTATAATACAAGAATAATTCCTACAACCTGGTTTGGTAACGGGATTGCATTTTATGGCAAAATAAATTCTTTCGATTATAAACTAACGATAATGGAAGGATTAAATAGTGATAAATTTAGTGAATCAAATGCTATCAGGGATGGCAGAAGAAAAGGCTATAAGGCAGATGCGAAAAATCCCCTTTACAATTTAAGAGTAGATTATTTGGGTTTTCCAAATTTGAAAATTGGAGGTTCATTTACCTATAATAAAGCATCAGGCGATACTTCAACAAATAAAATTTATTTATATGAACTTCATGGCAGATATCAAACTAATAATTTAGATGTTATTGCAGAATACGGAAACATTGATTATGAAAAGTATAATCTAAAACGATCAACAGGTTTTTACCTGGATATAGGTTATAATATTGCAAGCTTTTTTAATTGGGATACAAAAGTAATTCCTTTCATTCGTTATTCTGATTACAATACTGCTGCAAAAACAAATTTAGGCGGGGATTCAGAAAAAAGAAATCATTTTACTTACTGGATGGTAGGGTTGTCAGTAAAACCTATTGACCAAATTGTTTTCAAATTGGATTATGGTATACGAAAAAGAGAGCTTAACAACGAAAAAACTACTCTATTTAATCTTGGTGTTGGTTATATGTTTTAATAATTCATTCTATGGTTAATCTATGAAAACTGTTCTATTAATTTTATTGTTATTAGTACAAGTTGACTTAAAAGAAAATGCTGAAAAAATAATATCAAGTTATTTTAATAAAAATATTAAAATGGTATTTCAGAAATTTGAATTGCCAATAGAAATAAAAACAAAAATAGAAAAAGAATGTAATCAAAGATTTTTTAATAAATATATTTATTTATGGAAGATTTTTGACGACGGTAAATTGATTGGTATTGCAATGCTTGATAATGTGCTTGGTAAATCATTACCTATTACTTTCATTGTAATATTTGATAGTGAAGGTAGGATTTTAACAGCTGAGATAGTTAAATATAGAGAATCTTATGGGAATGCTGTTCAGGAGAAAAGCTGGTTAAATCAATTTAACGGGAAAGATGTAAATCATCAATTCAAAGTTGGTAAAGATGTAAGCAGTATTAGTGGTGCTACAATTTCTGCAAATTCAGTAACAACAGGAATAAAAAAGCTGAGTATTCTTTTTTCACTCATTAAAGATACATTATGAATATCACCTTAAAATCTTTAAATAGTTCATTAAAAAAATTCATTGCTGTTTATACTATAGTAATTTCTATAGGAGTAGGAACTGGGTTGGCTTTTTTAAACCATACAACTTCTTTTTCACCAAAAGGTACAATTGAAAGATTTAATGGTGATAAAAAGAGCATAGATTCTGACTTTGAAGTTCCAGAAAATTATCCTAAGCCAATCTCGGAATTGTTAATTACAACACATAATCATATTCTGGGATTGGCTTTTATATTCTTTTCTATTGGACTGATATTTTATTTTAATTCGATAATTAACGGCAGGTTGAAATTATTTATTATGACTGAACCATTAGTATCAATAATAATTTCTTTTGGTTCAATATGGCTAATGAGATTTGTTGAAGAAAAATTTGTTTATCTAGCGGTTATATCTGCATCGATAATGTATCTATCATTTTATTTTATGGCATTTATTTCACTTTATGAATTGATTTTCAAAAGATAAATTTTGTTAGGGAAGATTAATTTTTTATTTTCGGTTGTTAAAATGAGGTCAATATGGGTAACATAGGCGCAACTGAAATTATTATAATAATTTTTATTCTGGTTCTATTATTTGGTGCAAAGAAAATTCCAGAACTTATGAAAGGCTTAGGGGAAGGAATTAAATCCTTCAAAAAAGCTTTAAGTGGTGAAGAAGATTCTTCCAAAAATGACAATTCCAAATAAACCCCATTGTTGTTAATTGCTGCAATTATTAAACCTCTTTATTTTTGCGGTGCTAAAGTGTGTAATTTTATGGAGGATTTATGAGCGATAGTCCAACCGTAAAAAAATATGAATTTAAAGCTGAAGTAAAAAAACTATTAGACATTCTTGTTCATTCTCTTTATACAAGCAGAGAAATTTTTTTACGAGAATTAATTTCAAATGCATCAGATGCACTTGATAAACTTAGATTTGAATCCAACAGGGGAACTGCAATTGTTGATAAAGATTTACCACTTGAAATAAAAATTTCTAATGATGAAAAGAATAAATTGCTGATTGTCTCTGATACAGGAATTGGGATGAATAGAGATGAATTAATAACAAATATTGGAACTATAGCAAAATCTGGAACTGAAGAATTTCTTAAAATACTTTCGGAGTCGAAAGCAGAAGCAACTAACCTCATTGGTAAATTTGGTATTGGTTTTTATTCAGTATTTATGGTTGCAAAAGAAGTTGTAATAAAAACAAAATCATTTCGTCCCGAAGATGAAGCTGTTCAGTGGAAATCTGATGGCTTAGGTGAATATGAAATTACAACACTAGAAGAAAAAATTCCAAGAGGAACAAAAATTGAAATTTATTTAAAAGATGACGCAACAGAATTTGCTGAAAAATGGCGACTTGAATCAATAATTAAAAAACATTCTAATTTTATTTCTTATCCCATTTATATTGGCAATGAAAAAATCAACACAATAAGTGCAATCTGGCGCGAACCCAAAAGTTCCATCACAAAGGAACAGTACAATGAGTTTTATAAATTTTTAACTTATGATTCCGAAGAACCCGCAGATATAATACACAAATCAATTGATGCTCCAATTCAATTTAATGCATTATTGTTCATTCCAAAGAAAAGCAGTGAATATTTCTGGATTGACAGAGAAAATTATGGTCTGGATTTGTATGTTAGAAGAGTTTTAATTCAACATAAGAATAAAGATTTGCTGCCTGAATATTTGAGTTTTGTGAAAGGAGTTGTTGATTCAGAAGATTTGCCATTAAATATATCAAGAGAAACACTTCAGGAAAATATAATTTTCAATAAAATTGCTTCAAGTGTAACAACTACAGTATTGACTTATTTAATTGAAAAAGCAAAAAATGAAAGGGAAGGTTATAGTAAGTTCTGGAAAGAGCATGGTAAAGTTTTTAAACTTGGTTATACTGATTTTGTCAATAAGGATAAATATATTGAACTTTTGAGGTTTAATTCATCAAAATGCAAGGACGAAGAAGAATTAATTTCACTTGAAGAGTATATAAGTAGAAAACTCGAAAATCAAAAAGAAATATATTATGCAAGCGGGATAAATAGAAATGCTATTGATTCTGACCCTCACATGGAAATTTTCAAGAATAAAAATCTTGAGGTTCTTTATTTGTATGACCCGATTGATGAGTTGATTTTAACTTCGTTGGGGAAATATAAAGATTATGATTTTAAATCTATTGAAACTGTAGATGCAAGGAAACTCGAAGAATTCAAATCATTAACTGACGCTAAAAAGGAAGTCGAAGAATTAAGCAGTGATGATAAGAAACATTTTAGCAGTCTGCTATCAAAAATGAAAAAGATACTTGGAGATAAAGTTGAGGATGTAATTGAATCTAAAAGATTGGTTGATAGTGCAGCATGTCTTGTTCTGAAGGATAATGAATTAACTAACACAATGCAAAAAATATTGAGAATTACGAATAAAAATTTAGCTCCGCAAAAAAAAATTTTAGAAGTAAATCCTGATAATATACTTGTGCGAAATCTTATAAAAATATTTAAATCTGATTCAAATGATGAATTCATTAGGATTGCAACTGAACAGTTATATGATTTAGCTCAACTAAATGATAGCGATTTGGAGGACATTCATTCATTTATTAAAAGAAGCAGCAAAATTCTGGAAGAGTCGAGCAACTGGTATCTCAAAATAAAAAATTATCAATAATACAATAATGAAAAAAATAAAAGTTGTTGTAAC
>JARYLX010000183.1 GCA_029907415.1 Melioribacter sp. | reverse complement strand
TGTGCTGTTAAAGCCTCATGCAGCATTACTGGTCCATATGCAAATATAATAGCGTCTTTGCCATCTGTTAATTCTGTGCCTATACCAGGAATGAATTCATAAAAATCTGGTAATTCAATTTTTTCTGGAGAAGGACCAATAGCCAGTCGAATAACACAATTTTCTTTTGCTTCATTTACACAATATTCAAGTGCCTTTTTTGTTTCAGTAGAATTGCAAGGTTGAATTATTGTCATATTTGGTATTGCTCCAAATAATGAAATATCGCGAATACTTTGGTGAGATTTTCCCGGTCCTGCTGGAATTAATCCTGCAAAGTGACAAACATAAATTATTTTTGTTTTTTCACATGCGTTATTGTAAATCTGTTCGTTAGCTCTGGCTGCAAGAAAACTTGCAAATGTATTTACTACTGGAATTAAACCCATGCGTGCTAAACCTCCAGCCATCGAAACCATATCTTGTTCTGCAATACCATTTTCAATAAATCTATCTGGATATGTGTACTCAAATTTTCTTAGCTTGCAGTCAGCAGAAAGGTCACCATCAAGAACAATTAATTTTTCATTAGTCTTAGCAAGCTCAACGAGTGCATCTCCAAATGCATCTGTTACAAATTCTTTGTCAATCTTTGTTGAAATTTTACCTTCGACTTTATTTTCGGGAATTTCAATTTTCTCAATCCCAAGTTCTTTAGCAAGTTTATTAATTGAATGGGTTAATTCTTCTATACCTTTTAAGAAATAATCATCATCAGGTGCCCCGCTGTGCCATTTGTAATAAGTCTTTCCTGAAATAGTTTCGGTGTAGGGTTTTTCCATAAATGAAATACCTTTGCCTTTAATTGTATCGGCAATAACCATCTTTGGTTTGTCTGTGACATTCTTAAGATTGGAAAAAGTATTTTTTAGTTCATTATAATCATGACCATTAATTCTCACAACATACCAGCCAAATACTTTCACTTTTTCAACAATGTCTTCAATATTATTCACATCGGCAACAAGCATATCAGTTTGATATTTATTGTGATCCATAATAACAGTAAGGTTCGAAATTTTTTGATGAGCTGTTGATTGAATTGATTCCCAGATTTGACCTTCTTGAAATTCACCGTCGCCGGTTAAAACATAAACATGTCCACCTTTATTCTTATATTTCTTTGCCCATGCCATTCCTTTCCCTTTTGAAATTCCCATTCCAAGTGAACCAGTGCATGCTTCAATGCCAGGTATTCGAACATCAGGATGACCATCTAATCCGTGCAGTCTTCTTAGCATCAATAATTTTTCTTCGGGTAAAATTCCAATTGCATAAAAAAGCGAATAGAGCCCTGGCACATCATGACCTTTTGAAGAAAAATAAATGTCACGCTCTTCACTGTTTATTCCAACATTCAGAATATTTAATTCATTCAAATAAAGATATGTCACAATATCCATTGCACTTAAAGATGAACCAAGATGACCGGAACCAGCTTTCTTAACTGCAACAAGAGTATTAAAACGGCACATATCGGCAAATAATTTCATCTTTAGTTCCCAACTGCCATTGAAATCTTTCACTTTATCAAATTCTAATTTTTTGATTAATTGGTAAGACATTTATTTTTCTCCGTGTTTATTCATAAAGAGAGTACAGCTCAAGACAAAATTACTTCATTTTATTGATAATTGAAAAAATATCGATGTTAAAATTCGGTTAAATAATACTTGTGAAAGTTTTCATAATCTGTGGTCATCTGTCAAATCCGCTTCATTTGTGTGCATCTGCTCTTTGTGAAATTTTGGATTAGAGATTTGATTTGACAGGAAATAAAGTAACTGAAAAAAATTAAAAATTGGATATTAGATTTAAGGAACACAGATGACACAGATAATACAAGATTTACACAGGATTTAATCTGTGAGTATCTGTCTAATCTGTGTTATCTGTGTGCTATTTTTATAATTAAAAAAAATTATTGATTACAACTCATCATCTAATTAAATTAAACATGCAAATAGTCTTCCTATCTTAAGATTCCTGTTTCTGTTTAATTCTCATAGATATTTATAATAAAAAGTGAGGGTATAAATGTCTGCTACAAAATTTCCCATCAAGAATTTTATAGCACTTCCAATTTTTATTATAATTACGGCATGTTCATCAATTCCTAAAGAATCAATAGAACTTTCATTAACAGCAGGAAGAGATATTTCTGCAATGCAGCAAGCACATCTTGAATTAATTGATTTATTTTATAATCGATTAATTTCTGATGTAAATAGATTTATAGATGAAGTTTATACACCATATCAAACAGAAAAATTATTGGAAGAATTTAGTGATGAACTATTAGATGAAAGTCCAAAAGGCGAAAAGAAAATTAATTTAGAGAAGATAAAAATTATACTTGAAGAGTTGTATTCAGATATTGAATATTACAGAAAATCAAAACTTAAGCCTTTAGTAGAACAGAGAGATTCAATCAAACAAAATATTATCAATTCTTATAATCGTATTATTTATGCAAACTCCGTTGTTACTGCTCATCTTGCATCAATCATAAAAGTAAAAGATGCTCAACTTGAAATATTACAGAAATTAGACTTAAATAGTCTGCCGCAAAATATCAGTTCTAAACTTTCGTCATTTTCAGATTCAATATTCGGGTTAACAGAAAAAATGAAGAATAAAAAAGAAAATACAGAAAAGGTTATTGAACAATTTGATAAACTTATAAAAGATATTTCAAAATAATCAGGAGGTTTAAATGGGAAAAAGTTTAGATGATTTTCGTAAAAGAGTTAAGCAGAAACTAAAAGAGAACAAAGAAGCATTCGAAGGAAAGTATAAAGATGAACTAAATGAGCTGCTTGGTTTATCTAAAGAAGAGATTAATAAAATTACACCGGATACTACCGACCTTGAAGTATATGATAATTTAATTACTATTGTTAAAGAAGCATCGAGGGTTAATTTATCTCAAGCAGAATTAAAGAAAAGAATTCAGGATTTAGGTGAAGTTGCTATCGAAATAAGTAAAATGGTAGTTCCACTTGCAAAACTTTTTATTAAATAATTGGAGGTGAAAAATGACTGATGTATTAACTGAAGTTGTTACAATGGATGCAGAACAACGCAGAAAGGCAAATGAATTTATAGTTCGTCATTTGCAGGGTTCAATGATTGACGGCAAAATTGATTTAAAAAGTCTGAGAAGAAAATTAGCAGTAACTTATTGGGTAATTGTAATTCTATCTGTTGTAATGTTTGTTATTGGAGTAATTCTTTTAAGTGTTCCTTTTTATGCAGCTTATGATGCTAACATCAAAGAATTAGAAGCACTCATAGCCGGAGGTTTTGGAATTGCAGATTTAGTTTCACTCTTTCTTTTCAGACCAATTGAAAGAATTCACAAAATTATGGGTGACATGAGTCAAATTGTAATTGCATTAAACAGTTTCCAAACTCAACTAGGACTTCGTCTTATGCAGATGGACGCAACAAATCGTCAATAAATGGGAGAAACAGCTGAATACATAAATTCAGCTGCGAAAGAAAGTATAAAATTAATTCAAGATTATTTTGAGACTGTGCAAGCACAGAAATGAAAGAATGATATTATAAGTGTAAAAAGAATGATGGAATAAATATTTATTCTGATAAATATCATTTTCAGTTCATGGTGTGCATAAACTAGGAAAATGTCTATATAAAATTTGTGAATCCATCTTTGATTGAGAATTTTATATTTTCTAAGGTTTATTTTAAAAATACTAATACTTTAGACAGCTCATTTAGATGAGTTCCATTATGTATAAAACATAGGTAGGAACATAACATGGTTATAAGAAAAATTACAACAAATGATGCTGAAAAATTTCTAAAACTCTGTAATGAACTGGATAAAGAAACTCAGTTCATGCTTCTCGAACCAGAAGAAAGAAAAACTACAGTCGAAGAACAAATCAATCAAATTGCAAATATCATATCAAGAAATAACAAAATAATTTTTGTTGCCGAGTATAATAATCAATTAATTGGTTATATAAGTGCCGAAGGCGGGGATTATAAAAGAAATAAACATAGTGTTTATATTGCGATGGGAATACTTCAAGCTTATACTGGACAAGGAATAGGAACCATGCTGTTAAAAGAATTAGAAAAATGGGCTTATCAAAATAAAATTCATCGTTTGGAACTGACAGTTATGGTTCATAATAAAGCAGGACTTGCTCTATATAAAAAAATTGGTTTTGAAATTGAAGGAACAAAAAAGCATTCTCTTTTAATCAATGGGTCTTATGTCGATGAATATTACATGGCTAAGTTATTATATTGAAAGCATGCAAAAAGCAAATTAGCAACATCACTGATTCACTTTTGATGATGTTTTAGTACTTGTAAGTATTTGAGAATTCTGAAAAATAGATTTTGAATTGACTGTTGTTCTCGCTGCCTTAAGTATTCCAATAGAAGAAAGAGGAAATTAATTTAATAATCATTTGATTCCTGCCTGCCCGTTAAGGCAGGTTTACACAGGAATGACGTATAAAATTTTTTGGAAGTCTTTATTTGTTATACTAAATTCTTGTCAAGTATTATTATACTTTTTAATAACTCAGAATTTAATAAAGCAAATATTTAAGCAACTAGTTTTTTCAGTGAATTATAAGTCCATCTTTATTTTGTTTTAATTCATCAGGGATTACTTTTAAGATTTCTACTTTCAGAGCATTTAAAAGGTGTTTTTTAATGAAAGTGTTAGTATAAATAAATCCAACTTCTCTTTTAGGAACAGGTTCATTAAACTCCTTGATTTGATTAAGTTTCTTTTTATCCTTGATATATTGAACGGCTAAATAAGGCAGCAGTGTCATTCCAAAACGTTGTTCAACTAATTTAATTAAAGTATCAAGATTACCACTTTCAAAAACAACTTTGTTGCTTTTTTCAATCCATGTGTTTTCACTGCTTCTGCAAATAGAAAGAGTTTGCTCTCTTAGACAATGTCCTTCTTTAAGTAGAAGAATATCGTTCACATTTAAGTCTGTTTGGTTCAATTTCTTTTTTTTCATTAACTTGTGGTCAGGCGGCAAAAAGGCAACAAAAGGTTCATAATACAATGTTTCTGTTAATAAATTTTCATTATTTGATCGCAGAGCAATTATTCCAATATCAAAGTAAGATTTTTGTAATCCGGTTATTACTTCATCTGTTGTTACTTCATCAATGATTAATTCTACATCGGGATATTTTCTTATAAAATTTTTTAAAAGCATTGGAAGCAGATAAGAAGAAATAGTGGGAATAATTGCAACACGTAATGAACCAACGAATTCACCTCTTTCTATCTGAATGATAATATGTAGTTTTTCTTTTTCTTTAAGAATATGTTTTGCTTGTTCGATTATTTTTTTGCCAATTTCTGTTGGAACGATTGGATGTTTGTCTCTTTTGAAAATTATTACACCAAGTTCTTCTTCAAGTTTTTGAATTTGCATACTTAATGTTGGTTGTGTAACAAAGCAGTTTTGAGCTGCCTCTGAAAAATTTCCAAATTTTTCTACGGCTATTAAATATTCAAGCTGTGTTAGTGTCATATTTATTATAAAAATTATTTATATGAATATAAAGATAATCAATTTGATTTATAATATAATTTGTATGATAATTGTAACAAAGTAATCCTTGAATAAAAAATAAAATGATTATTAAACAAATTATTAAGTGAGGTTAGTAATATGAGTAACAATGAAAGCAAATGTCCAGTCCATATACCAAAACCAGGAACAATGGGGACAAAAAATGAAGACTGGTGGCCCAATCGCCTGAAGTTAAATATACTCAGACAGAATTCTTCCTTATCCAATCCAATGGATAAAGACTTTAATTACAGAGAAGCATTTAAAAGTCTTGATTATTATGCATTGAAAAAAGATTTACAGGAATTAATGACACAATCTCAAGATTGGTGGCCTGCAGATTTTGGTCATTATGGACCTTTATTTATCCGCATGGCATGGCATAGTGCAGGTACATATCGAATGGCAGATGGCAGAGGTGGAGCTAATGGTGGATTACAAAGATTTGCTCCATTGAACAGTTGGCCTGATAATGCAAATCTCGATAAAGCTCGAAGATTACTCTGGCCGATTAAACAGAAATACGGAAATAAAATTTCATGGGCAGATTTAATGATTCTTGCTGGAAATGTTGCTATGGAATCTATG
>JARYLX010000182.1 GCA_029907415.1 Melioribacter sp. | reverse complement strand
ATTTGTTTTTTTACCAAATAGTTCTTGAAATCCAAGAGAGAAAGCTTTTTTAATTATTCCAGATGAACGAATGATTCCAATAAATCCAGCCATTGCAATCCCACCAATGCCAATGTGTCGAACATATGCTCGGAAAATTTGTTCGGGTGACATATCTTTAATTAGAAGAGATACATTAGCTCCAATAGGTGTAGTAATATAATCTCCGAAATAGGCTATAACGGGAATAAGAACAAACCATGATAGAAATGAACCAGCAGCAATAATTGAAGAATATTTTAATCCAATAATATAACCTAATCCAAGAATGGCTGAACTTACACTTAATCGAAGTTCTAATTTAATTTTTTCTGCTATTGTTTGACCAATTGGAATAACTTTAGTTGTAAATAATTCACTCCACCATCCAAAGGTTGCAACAACAAAGTCATAAATTCCTCCTATTAATCCACTTATGACCAATACTAACGCTTGTTTCCCTCCTTTTTCACCTGCTACAAGAACTTCAGTTGTAGCTGTAGCTTCTGGAAATGGAAATTTACCATGCATTTCCGAAACAAAATATTTACGAAAAGGAATTAAAAAAAGTATTCCTAAAAACCCACCAAGAAGAGATGCAAAAAATATTTTATAAAAATCTGCTTGAAGTTCAAGAATGTAAAGAGCAGGAATTGTAAAAATAGCACCAGCGACAATCGTCCCTGAAGTTGCACCAATTGATTGAATAATTACATTTTGTCCAAGTGCTCCTTTCTTTTTTAATGAAGCAGATAAACCAACCGCAAGAATTGCAATTGGAATTGCAGCTTCGAAGACCTGACCGATTTTTAATCCAAGATAAGCCGCAGCAGCTGTGAATATTACAGCCATTATTATTCCTGTAATGACAGAATATGGAGTTACTTCAGGATATTCCTTGTCGGGCAGCATGATTGGAATATATTTTTCTCCGGGTTTAAGTTCAGTATAAGCATTTGGTGGGAGTCCTTGCGAAATATTGTTTTCTAATTGATTCATAAATTTATCTCCAATTATCTAAGGAATCTATTTTGATTTGGCACTTTTGTAGTTCCCCTGAATTTCTCAATTTTCGAACATGATTATTAAAATTAGCTTATCATTGTTTTCATTTTGTATTAAACTTGCTGTAATCTAATTCAGAACCAAGCACGCTGTGAGGGATTAAGTAAACAATTAACATTATAATTGATGCAAATAAAATCCACCTTTTTGGATTATCTGATTTATTAATTTTATAAAATGCAACGAGCCATCCAATCATTGCAATTAAAGTTTTATTATCTGTTAAATCAAAACCAAAAGGAATACCTGTCCAGAATTCACCAAATGCATAGTATTGCATTAAAGGACCAAGTATAAATCCACCAATAAACAAAGTAATAATTGTAGAACATGTATAGAATTTTAATTTAGGTTGATTACTAAAAAATTCAAATGCTGCACGTGTTGAAAATAACATTGAAGTGAACATAATTAAAATGTGTGGAATTAATATCCATGCAGGTACATCTCCCTTAAAACGAATAACAACAGTTCTATTTTCTGGAATAAAAATTTTTTTGTCATCTTTTTTTAATTCAATAAAGTATTCAAGTTTTCCTGCAGGAGGTTGTTTAGGAAGCTCAGCACTTAGTATTTTATTTCCTGTCATTTCAATTCTGTTGTAATCTTTGTCAAATTTATATCTCCTCCAGTATAAAATACCTCTAATATTTTCATCTTCAGTTTTGATATTTATTGTATAATTTTGATTGGAAGAATGACTTCTTTCTAACTTATAATTAATTGTTTTATTCTCAAATTTTATCTCGCCTCTAAGGGGGTAAGTAGGACCTGTAATTCTTTGATAAATTGCAGATGAAATTGTTATTAGTAATGCTAAGAACCAGAATAGAAAACTTTTTGTTTTAGTCATACAATAATTGTCTAAAATTTAACTGCAACTTAAAAAATGTTAGTGTATAGAACAATTTTTATTATAGACGTATTCAAGGCTTTCTATCTAAAATCCCGATAAGCATTTGTTGTTTTTATTGTTATATTTTTTGAAATATTTACACCATACTGCCAATTCTTTTCTGCATGCTCCAACTGCTGATGGTTTTCCAAACGAGGCATATTTACATGAATAATCGCAGAATACAGGGAAATTAAAATTATTTTTTTTCGAAGATTTCCTGTTCATACTTAAAACCTATTTTGTTTATAGAATGATAATAAACTTTCTTATCTTTGAAAAGAAATTTAGAGGCAATTATGATAGAAAAAGAAAAATTTTTTTCTGATTCGTTAAGAGAAAGTGCAGAAACAAAATTAAACATAGAGAAATTCTGTAGAGATGAGGTTCTTAAAGCAGTCGAAATAATTTCTGATGCATACAGAAAAGGCAAAAAGGTTTTATTATGTGGCAATGGAGGAAGTGCAGCTGATGCACAGCACATTGCAACTGAATTAATGATAAGATTAAGTCATAAAATAAATCGTCCTGCTTTACCAGCAATTGCATTAACAACAGATTCATCAAATCTGACAGCTGGAAGTAATGATATTGGTTTCGAAAATGTTTTTGCAAGAAGTATTGAAGGACTTGGAAATGAGGGGGATGTTTTAATTGCAATTTCTACAAGCGGTAATTCGTTAAATATTATTAATGCAGTAGAAAAAGCTAAAGAAAAAAAATTATTTGTGATTGGTTTGCTTGGAGGAGATGGAGGAAAATTAAAAAATAAAGTTGATTTGCAAATAGTTGTACCTTCTTCAAATGTTCAAAGAATTCAAGAGGGTCATATTACAATTGCCCATATAATTTGTGAATTAGTAGAAACAGAATTATACGGGTAATAGATTTTTTTCTTAATATTTTCTGATACAGCTTTAATTACTTCCAAAACACAATCTAAAATTTTTTATCTTTGCATTGAATTTTATTAAAGAGGAGGATATGACAGAAAATTTTGACATGATAAAGAAAGTATATGCAGGATTCAGAAAGAAGGTTAGAGATGCCCGTAAGGTGGTTGGCAGACCGTTGACTTATGCAGAAAAAATTCTTTACGCACATCTCTGGAATCCTGTAAAGCAAGAATTCATACGCGGAAAAGATTTTGCTGAATTTGCACCTGACCGCGTAGCCATGCAGGATGCAACAGCTCAAATGGCAATGCTTCAATTTATGCACGCCGGAAGAAAAACATCTGCGGTTCCTGCTACTGCTCATGCCGACCATTTAATTGTTGCTCAAAGCGGTTCAAAAGAAGATCTTGAAAGAGCTATCGAGGAAAACAAAGAAGTTTATGAATTTCTCGAAAGTATATGCAAAAAATATGGTGTTGGTTTCTGGAGACCTGGTGCTGGCATAATTCATCAGGTTATTCTGGAAAATTATGCATTCCCGGGCGGAATGATGATTGGTTCTGATTCTCATACTCCAAATGCTGGTGGACTTGGAATGATTGCAATCGGTGTTGGCGGTGCAGATGTTGTTGATGTAATGGCTGGCATGCCTTGGGAATTAAAATGGCCTAAACTTATCGGCGTTAAGTTATCAGGAAATCTTTCAGGCTGGACCTCACCAAAAGATGTTATTTTGAAAATTGCAGGTATTTTGACTGTTAAAGGCGGCACAGGTTCAATTATTGAATATTTTGGTGAAGGAACAAAATCTATTTCATGCACAGGAAAAGCTACAATTTGTAATATGGGGGCTGAAGTTGGAGCCACCACTTCAATTTTCCCATTTGACGAAAAAATGGCTAATTACTTGAGAAAGACTAATCGTTCTGATGTTGCTGAACTTGCTGAAAAATTAGCAGATGAACTTAAAGCTGATGACGAAGTTTATGCAGAACCAGAAAAGTATTTTGACCAGATTATTGAAATTAACCTTAATGAACTTGAACCGCATATCAATGGACCATTTACACCTGACCTTGCTCATCCAATTTCAAAGATGAAAGAAGCTGTTTTAGAAAATAATTACCCGGACAAAATAAGTGTTGCTTTAATTGGAAGTTGTACTAACTCAAGTTATGAAGATATTGACCGCGCAACAAATATTGCACGACAGGCACGTGCTAAAGGTCTGAAAGCTAAAACACAATTTACTATTACTCCGGGTTCAGAACAGGTAAGAGCTACAATTGAGAGAGATGGCCAGCTTCAGGTGCTTACTGAATTTGGAGGGACAGTTCTTGCAAATGCTTGTGGACCTTGCATTGGCATGTGGAAGAGAATGGATATAAAAACCGGTGAAAAAAATACAATCATAAATTCATTTAATAGAAATTTTGCAAAAAGAAATGATAATAATCCCGAGACTTATTCATTCATTGCAAGTCCAGAAATTGTAACAGCACTTGCAATTGCTGGAAGTTTGTCTTTCAATCCCGAGACAGATTATTTAACTAACGAGAATGGAGAGCAGGTTAAACTTGACCCTCCATATGGTGATGAACTTCCTGAAAAAGGTTTTGAAAAAGATACATTAGGGTATTTAGCTCCTTCGCCTGAAGGATATAAAACAGAAGTAAAAATAGACCCGAACAGTGAACGCCTTCAATTTCTTGAACGCTTTGAACCATGGGATGGAAATGATTTTATTGATTTACCACTTCTGTTAAAAGTAAAAGGTAAATGTACTACTGACCATATTTCACCTGCTGGTTCATGGCTTAAATATCGCGGTCACCTTGATAATATTTCTAAGAATATGTTTTTGGGTGCAATAAATGCATTTACAGGAAATGCAGGTCAAGCAAAAAATATTTTTACAGGTGAATATAAACAGGTTCATGAAGTTGCAAGGGATTACAAAGCAAGAGGATTGGGCTGGATTGTAGTTGGTGATGAAAATTATGGAGAAGGTTCATCCCGTGAACATGCAGCAATGGAACCCAGGTATCTTGGCGGAAAAGCAATAATAGCAAAAAGTTTTGCACGAATTCATGAAACAAATCTTAAGAAACAGGGAATGCTTCCATTGACTTTTGTTAATCCTGAAGATTATGATAAAATTCAGGAAGATGATAGATTGAGTTTGGTCGGACTTAAAAACTTTGCACCAGAAAAACAATTAAAGTTGATTGTAAAGCATAGTGATGGGTCAATAGATGAAATCTGGCTCAATCATTCTTTTAGTGCTTCACAAATTGAATGGTTTAAAGCAGGAAGCGCGCTTAATCTAATAGCTGAAAGCCAGAAGAAGATTAAAGAGAAGAAGAAAACTGCTGTCATAAAAAAAGCTGCTAAGCCAGAGAAAAAAGCAAAGATGAAATCAAAATTGGTTCAAAAGAAGACAGTTAAGAAGAGTGTAAAAACACAGAAAAAGAAAAAAGTTACTAAACCTGTAGCTAAGAAGAAAACTAAAACAAAAAAATCAACGCTAAGGAAAACATCTGTAAAATCAAAAAGCAGAACAAAGAAAAAATAAATTTAATTTAGAATAACCCTCTGTGAAATATCGCAGAGGGTTATTTAATCTCTTCGCCATACAATTTTGTCACCTTCCTTAATTCCAAATTTATCAGTGTATCCAGCATTTACTTCAACTACAAATTTTGATGGTTTAATCGAAGAATATGATTGTTCGGAATAAGGAGTGGTATTTTTATGAATTTTTACAATTTCCAGTTTAGAATTAATAAAAATCATATCAAGTGGAATCATTGTATTTTTCATCCAGAATGCTTGAGGTGCTTCATATGGAAAGATGAACAACATTCCTTGATTTTCTTCCATATTATCACGAAACATTAAACCTGTCATTCTTTGTTCATCATCATCTGCAATCTCAATATCAAGTTTTGAAATCATTTCACCATTGTGATTAACAAAAGTAAGTTCTCCTTCTTTTGTAAATGAATATGCTGCTTTGGCTGTCATAGCTTTTTCTAACTCTGGATTTACTTTTTCTTTGTTAAATGCAATATTCGATATGATTAAATAAACAGCAAAAGATAAAATTAACAATACTACTACAATCTGAAATATTAAATTTTTTTTCTTCTTCTTCATTTTATTTCCTGGTTTGTGCTTAAAAATATTTTATAATTTTAATCTCATCAATTTATTGGCTTTCTGAAATATCAAAAAGATAGTTTTATAATCTTCAATATTTATCTTTAATTCTATAACATTTTTACCCTGCTTAATTTTAGTTTTCAAAAGAGGTTCATCATTACTTTTTTCTGTTTCTCCTTTTACAATAATTTCATCATCTGATTCAGAATAAATTATTATCTCTGAATAATTGTTTGACTTTTTAATGAGTGCTGGTTTTAAAAACTGATTATTGAAAGAAGAAAAA
>JARYLX010000181.1 GCA_029907415.1 Melioribacter sp. | reverse complement strand
CTTTGTTGAACTTATTGAATCACAGAATTCTAAAATACTCGAAGGCGATTCTCTAAAATTAAACACACCTCAAGCTAATAAAGCACTTCAGTTGCTTGTTGACCTTGTCAATAAATATAAACTTTCACCAAAAGAAATAACCAACTTTAAAGAGTACGATACTTATTATTACTTTATCGACAACAGCGGAATATTTTTGCGCGGATGGCCTGGTTTCTTAAAATGGTATGAAACCAAATTCAACGATAAAAGTTTTGCAGATAAAATTGAGACTGTTCCTTTGCCCCATTTCAAAGAAGGTTCCAAAAAAAGTATGATTGGCGGCTGGAATTTGATGATATCAAAATATTCTTCAAAAAAGAGTGAAGCAATTGAATTTATTAAATTCTTGATTCAGGAAGATATTCAAAAAAAATTTTATGAACTTGGTGGTTATTTACCTATCAATGCAAAAATTTATGAAGACAAAAATTATTTGAAACTAAATCCAGAACTAAATTTTTATAAATCAGTTTTTAAAACAAGCACGCGCAGACCATTTCTCGAAAAATATACTCGATATTCTGATATAATTACTTATTACCTTAATAGAGCTATTAAAAATGAAATTTCTGTAAGCGAAGCCTTAAGTAAAGCAGAAAAAATCATTAACTCAGAAGCAAGTTATATTAAATAATGTGTTATGGATAATTTTTTTGAAAATCTTAAAAAATATCACTTTGAATTCAAGCATCTTACAGTTTTGTTTATTGGATTAATATTCTTTCAATTGATTCTTTCGTTTGTGCACAAAACTTCTTTGCGCAATTTTGTTGAAAATGCTCAGGAATGGTATCAGAAAAATTCTGCAGAAAGATTAGCTAATCTTACTACAACTTCTCTCGAATTATTTTATGAAACTGTAAAAATGAGAAAAACAATTGACCCAAACGAAAAACGCCGTATTATTCAATTCTTTGACATAATTCTTAATCAACAAATCCTGCAGCAGAACATAGAAGAAATTTGTCTGCTTGTAGGCGAGGGTGATAAAATAAAAGCTATTGATAATGGCAATGATTTATTTGCTGTTATGTTTGAACACAAAGAAAATATTAATTCTTCAAGACATCGTTCTGCAATTGAATTGTACAAAAAGGTAAAAAAAGAATTAATAGGCAGTGAACAGATTGTAAATATTTTATTAAACAAAAATACTTATCATATATTTGTTCCTTTTGTGCCAAACGGGGAATTTGCAGGTGCGCTTTACATTCGCAACACACCAGATTTTTCTTTTATTCAACAAGAAATGATTTCGAGTTACGAAGAAACATCGATAATTTATTCCGCACTTTTCCTTCTTGGACTTTTGGCAATGTACTATATTTCTACATACACAGTTAAAGAACGAGATGAAGCACAAAAATTATTAATGGAAGAACATGAAAGAAATATTAAGCAGCAAATTGAACATGAAAAAGAATCAATGTTTACAAAAAGAATTTATCACACTCATCACAAAGCAGAAAAAGTAATGGGCTTTATCAAAGAAGATTTAAGAACACTTTCAACAGAAAACATTGATGAAGTTAAATACCGGGCAACAAAATATTCGAATTTTATCTCTCGCGTTATATATGACATGAAATGGTATGAACCTCCAATTCAGACAATTCGTAATCCATCTTTTTCAACAGATTTAAATGAAGTAATAAAATTCATGGTTGAAAATATATTCAATAGAACTTCAAGAAAATCAAAATCTTTCGAAATAAAATTGAATCTTGATGAAAAAGTTCCTAAAGTAAATATCAATGAATTTGTAGTCTGGGAAATTTTAGAACCATTAATTCAAAATAGTATAGACCACGGTGGCGATGATGATTTATTAATAACAATTACAACCAGATATGACCCTGAAACAAAAATTTCCAATATCATTATTGAAGATAATGGACAAGGCATAAAACCTGAATTGTTAGAGAAAAACGAAAAAGGAATTAAAAAAATTTTTCTTGAAAATATATCTACAAAAAACACATCACATTCCAACAGTGGTTATGGATGTTACATAGCTTATGAAATTTCAAAACAAAGATGTGGATGGGATATTGATGCAGAAAATCTTCCAGAAAAAGGCTGCAGATTTACAATTACAATTCGAAATTAATCTGGAGTAAAAATGAATAAATACGAACAAATAAAAGTATTGCTTATTGAAGATGAAGATTTTGATGTAAGACGAGTTGAAAACACTATTAAACCTTTTGCCGATAGAATAAAGATATGTGAAGTTGTGTCTGATGGAAAATCTGCTCTTGAACTTCTTGAAGCTAACAAAATTAACTTTGATGTAGTAATTATGGATTATCAAATTGCAGGTGGACTGCACGGTGAATATCTTATCAAAAAAATAAAAGATTTTGATCCCTCGCTTCAAATTATTGTGATTACAAAAATGACTGTCAATGTTACAGATTATGAATTTGCTCATAGTCTTATTGAAGCTGGTGCTTTCTGGTACTGCACAAAATATCCCGGTGACATTGAAGAACATATTTATCAGCCTACTGATTTTATAATGTCAATTTTCAATGCTTTTGAAAAAAGAAAATTACTAAAGGAAAAACAGAGGTCCACTCAAAAACTAAGAAAGAATGTTGATGATATTCTGTCATCAAAAAAAATTATAGGGGTTTCTCAAACAACTGAACAATTAAGAGAACAAATAAAAAAATATTCTAACAGCAATGTGCCTGTATTAATAACAGGATTATCCGGAACAGGAAAAGAACTAGTTGCTTACAATATTCATTACAAAAGTCCTAGAAAATACGAAAATTTTGTTCCTATAAATTGCGGGGGAATACCGGACCAATTAATCGAAAGCGAACTATTTGGTTATGAAAAAGGAGCATTTACAGGTGCAGAAAAAAGTAAACCGGGATTATTTGAAATAGCCAATAATGGCACAATCTTCCTAGATGAAATTTCTGAATTACCACTTTCATCTCAAGTAAAACTTCTTCGTGTTCTTCAGGATGGTGAAGTTGAAAAACTTGGCAGAACAGATAAAATAAAAGTTGATGTTAGAATAATTTCCGCAACAAACAAAAATTTAGAAGAAGAGGTTAAAGCAAAAAGATTCCGCGAGGATTTATATTATCGACTGAATGTAATCAACATTCACATTCCACCTTTAAGAGAAAGAAAAGAAGATATAATTTGCCTAATCGACTATTACATGAATCAATTTGCAATAGAAATAGGAAGAGAAGCCCCCATAATTTCAGAAGATGCTATGAAATTACTAATTGACTACGACTGGCCAGGAAATATTCGTGAACTCAAAAATCTTGTTCAACGGCTATTATTTTTTGACGATAAAATAATTACACCAAAACTTATTGAAACCGCACTTGGTAAAAAAATAAACGAGCTGGAAGATTATTTTGGAAACGAGGGAATAAGTTTTAAATCTCCAAATGGTCCTTTACCATTAAAGCAAATGGAAAGAATTTTCCGTGAAAAATATTTTAGATATATAAGAAGCAAAGTAAATTCTGATCAAGAAGCTGCATCAATTCTTGGATTAGCTCCCCCTAATTATCACAGAATGTGTAAAGAATTGGGATTAAAATAAAGCTTGATTACAGAGTTAAGTGTTTCATACTCTGAAAACTGTAATAAAATTCCCGCAGCACATTTCAACCGGAAGTGTATTGCATTAACAATTTTCTCTTTTCATTTCGTTTAATAATTATCCTTTATGATTCAATCAATTTCAAAAAAGTTTAGTAATTTATAGGTTACAATTTCATAACTTCGCCAAAAAATGAAAGAAGATAAAGAAATACAAAGTCAAAAAATTATTATTAAAGGGGCACGGCAGCACAACCTTAAAAATATATCTCTTGAAATTCCTAAAAATAAATTAGTTGTTTTTACAGGTGTGAGCGGAAGCGGTAAATCTTCGCTTGTGTTTGATACAATTTATGCAGAAGGTCAACGAAGATATGTTGAAAGTTTGTCTTCCTATGCAAGACAATTCTTAGAAAGAATAAGCAAGCCTGAAGTTGATTTTATTTATGGAATTTCTCCTGCTGTTGCAATTGAACAGAAAACTGGTGCACGTAATCCAAGGTCTACTGTTGGAACAAGCACAGAAATTTATGACTACTTAAGATTACTGTTTTCTCGAATTGGCAAAACTATTTGTTTTAATTGCGGCAATGAAGTAAAAAAAGACACAGTTGCAACTGTATCTCAATGGCTCGAAACCCAAAACGAAGAAGATAAATTCTATATTGGATTTCCCATTCACTATCATGAAGGCAGAACAATCGAAGAAGAAATTGATTTATTAAAGAAGAAAGGATTTTTCAGAATTTTTTATAAAGATGAATTAATTGATATTAATTCACAAACAATCGAAGAAATTATTTCAAAGATTAATCACAATTCTAAAAAAGAAATTATTATAGTACTCGACCGTTTCAAAATAAAAAAAGGGAAAGTAAGAGAAGCACTTGCCGAGTCAATTGAAATTAGTTTTAAAGAAGGGGAAGGAAGATTAACAATTATAAATGCAGACAAAAATGAATTAAAACATTTTACAAAATTCTATGAATGTTGCGGCATAAAATACGAAGAACCTGAACCTCGTTTCTTTTCATTTAATAATCCTTTTGGAGCTTGTCCAGTTTGTCAGGGTTTTGGCAAAACAATGGATTACGACATGAACCTTGTTGTTCCAGACCCCAATTTAAGTATTAGTGAAGGAGCTATTGCTCCATGGAGAACAGTTAAGTATAGTTCATACTTAAGAGACCTAATCAAACATAATAATAACAGAATTCCTCTTAATGTGCCATTTAAAAACTTAACTCAGGAACAAATAAATTTATTAAAAGAAGGGTTTGGAGGATTTGCTGGAATAAATGGCTTCTTCAAACATCTTGAAGAAAAAACATATAAGATGCACATAAGAGTACTTTTAAGTAAATACAGAGGTTACACCACATGTTCTGCATGCCGAGGTTCTCGCTTAAGACGCGAAGCACTTCAGGTAAAAATTGCCAATAAATCAATTCACGATATAGTTCAAATGTCTATTGAACAGGCTTATAACTTTTTTAAAAATCTTGAACTTAATGAAAATGAAAAATCAATTGCAAAAAGAATTCACGACGAAATCTTAAAACGACTTACGTTTTTAAATGATGTCGGACTTGGATATCTCACGCTTGATAGATTAAGCAGTACTCTATCTGGCGGCGAAACTCAAAGAATAAATTTAGCTACTTCACTTGGTTCGGCTTTAATGGGAACTCTCTATGTGCTTGATGAACCTTCAATAGGACTTCATCCCAGAGATAATTCAAGATTAATAAAAATATTGAAATCATTGAGAGATTTGGGGAACACAGTTCTTGTTGTTGAACATGACCCTGAGATGATGCGTGCAGCAGATTTAATTTTCGATATGGGTCCTCGTGCAGGAGTTCATGGCGGAGAGATAATTGCTAAAGGTACTTATGAGGAAATAATTAAAAATGAAAAATCTTTGACAGGAAAATATTTATCGGGTAAATTAAAAATTCCTGTTCCTTCTATAAGAAATACAAAAAAAACAGAATCCATAAAAATTATTGGTGCAAGAGAAAATAATCTTAAGAATGTTACTGTAGAAATTCCATTAAGAAAATTTGTAGTTATAACAGGAGTTAGCGGTTCAGGTAAAAGCACATTGGTTCACGATATTTTATATGGCGGATTGGTAAAACATTTTGGCGGCAACCCTCCAAAGTTAGGCAAATTTGATTCTATTGAAGGAACAAGATATATCGACGATGTTGTAATAGTTGACCAATCTCCTATTGGAAAATCACCTCGCTCAAATCCAATCAGTTATGTAAAAGGTTTTGAATTAATCCGCGAACTTTATGCTTCAACTCCTCAAGCTCGAGCAAGAGGTTATAAACCTGGATTTTTCTCTTTTAATATTCCAGGCGGAAGATGTGAAACTTGTGAAGGAGAAGGATTTGTAAAAATTGAAATGCAATTTATGGCAGACCTTTATCTCGAATGCGATGACTGCAAAGGAACAAGATTTAAAAAAGAAGTAAGAGAAATAACTTACAAAGGTAAAAATATTGTTGATGTTCTTAATATGACTGTTGATGAAGCTATTGAATTTTTTGTAAGTCATGACAAAATAGTTTCAATATTGAGAATGCTTTCCAATGTTGGATTGGGATATATAAAACTTGGTCAACCATCAACTACATTATCGGGAGGAGAAGCTCAAAGAGTTAAGTTAGCATATTACCTATCGCAGCAGAAA
>JARYLX010000180.1 GCA_029907415.1 Melioribacter sp. | reverse complement strand
GAAACTTTGCTTTCATTGATGCAGCAAGTGATTTAATAGCCAAAGTTTTCGCAAGTCCTGGAACACCTTCAAGTAATATATGACCATTACTTAATAATCCGATTACAAGGCGCTCCAGCATTTGTTTTTGTCCGACAATGACTTTACTTATTTCATTAAAAAGAATGTCAATAAACTCACTTTCACGACGAATTTTTTCGTTGAGTGCTGTAATGTCCAATTTGCTCTCCTCTATAATTTTGAAAAACTGTTTGCTTTTACAAAAGGGATTTTATAAAAGTTTCTCAATTAAGATTGAAGTACAATTTTTTGAAAAACAAATATAACAAATTGCAGTTGCAGATGAATCCTCCAGTAGAATTAATTAATAATTCTTAAAGCAGCAAATTTTAAGTATACTGTCTCTTCCATTGAGAGCAAGACAGGATGGTCTAACGAAGCATTATTAAAATAAATTTGTTGAACTTCTCTATTAACCTTCAATGATGCTTTTCTTAAAATATCAATAAATACTTCATCCTTTATATGATGTGAACATGAGGAAGTAAATAAAAAACCATCTTTATTTAATACTTGCATGGCAAGCCGATTTAATTTTTCATAACCTTTGACTGCAGTATGAATGCTCTTTTTATTTTTTGCAAATGCAGGCGGATCAACTATTACAACATCATACTTTTTATTTTTTTGAATACAATCCTCCAAAAAATCAAAAACATCTGCATCTACAAATTCTGATTCACAGGAAAAATTATTCAACTTAAAATTAAATTCTGCATTTTCAATTTCTCTTTTTGAAGAATCTACAAATGTAACTGATTTAGCCCCCTGTTTTGCTGCATTCAAACCAAAACCACCAGCATTACAAAAACAATCAAGAACATTTTTATCTTTACAAAATTTACCGGCAAATATTCGATTGTCACATTGGTCAAAATAAAATCCAGTTTTATGAGATGAATAGAAATCAATTTTGTATTTAACTTCGCCATCAGAAATAATTTCTGGTGTAACTTCACCTTTATAAATCCTATCTTCTAATTCCAAACCCTCCAGTTGACGAAAATATTCTTCATTTTTTGTAAAAATATTTTTAGCAGAAAATTCATTTTGAAGAATTTCAATTATAGTCTGAATATTCTTTTCCATTCCAGCAGAATTTATTTGTAAAACATATGTGTCATTATATTTATCTATAATTAACCCGGGCATAAAATCACTTTCACTAAAAACCATTCTGAATGAATTTCGATTAGGATAAACATTTTTTCTAAAATTATAAGCAGATATCAATCTTTTCTTGAACAACTCTTTAATATCAATTTCATTTTCTTTTGATAAAATTCTTACCGATATCAATGAATTTTTATTATAAAATCCTTGAGCCAAAAAATTTTTCTGCAAGTCATAAATTTTTACTAAATCACCATTTTGAGGATTACCTTCAACGGTTTGAATCTCATTGCTAAAAATCCACAGATGCCCCTGTTTAATTCTTTTATCTTCATTCTTTTTTAAAATTATTTCTGCCATGTTCATTTCATAACTTAATTTGATAATAAGTTAATTAGTTTCGGAAAACTTTTTTAATTTTCTAATCACTAAAAATAAATAATTAAAAAATGAATTTAGAAAAATATCTAAAGCAATATTTTGGTTTTGATTCATTTAAAGGAAAGCAAAAAGATGTTATAGACAGATTGGTTAATGAAAAGGGCCATTGCCTTTTAATAATGCCAACAGGTGGTGGAAAATCTTTATGCTATCAGCTGCCCGCAATGATTTTTGAAGGAGGGACACTTGTAATAAGCCCATTAATAGCATTGATGCAGGATCAAGTTGATGCATTAAAAAAGAAAAATATTCCTGCTGATTTTATCAATTCAACTATAGGAAGCAAACTACGCACAGAAAGATTAAATAAATTTGTTAAAGGAAAAACAAAATTGCTTTATGTTACACCCGAAAGATTTAAGAAAAAAGAATTTGTTGAAGCTATAAAGAAAGCAAATATTTCTTTGCTTGCAGTTGACGAGGCTCATTGTATTTCTGAATGGGGACATGATTTTAGACCTGATTATTCAAGAATTGGAGAGTTTAGAAAAATTATCAACAACCCTCTTACAATTGCATTGACCGCAACTGCTACTCCCGATGTTCAAAATGATATTATCTCAAAACTTGGAATTAGAAAAAGCGAGATAAAAATTTTTCATGAAGGAATTCAAAGACCAAATCTTCGACTTGAAGCAGTAGAAGTATTTGATGAGAAAGAAAGTATTGATATTATTATAAAAGTATTAAAAAAATACGAGGGTTCTGGAATTATATATTTCACTTTGATAAAAACACTTGAAAAATATTCACAAATATTAAAAGATAAAGGATTCCAGCATGAAATTTATCATGGGAAGTTAACACCAAATGAGCGTAAACAAAAACAGAGAGATTTTTTAACAGGCAAACAAAAATTAATTCTTGCCACAAATGCTTTTGGAATGGGCATAGACAAGCCTGATATACGGTTTGTTATTCACGCTGAAGTTCCAGCATCAATTGAATCTTATTACCAAGAAATTGGAAGAGCAGGAAGAGATGGAAAAGATTCTCTGTGTCTTTTGATTTACAATCAAAATGATTTGTATACACAAATGGAATTTATAAAATGGGCAAATCCAGATGCAGATTATTATGAACGATTATACAATCTTTTATCAATTAGAAATGATGAGGTTAATTCTTATGGAATTGATTTTATAAGAGAACAACTAAGCTATAAAGATAAAAATGATTTTAGAGTAGAAACAGCATTAGGAATTCTTGAGAGATATGGAGTAACAGAAGGTTCACTCGAGGAAAGAAATCTAAAAGTAATTGATGAATTACCCCAACAACTCGAAGATGAAAACTACTTAAAATCAAAATTTCTCAATGATAATAAAAAACTTCTTTCTGTAGTCAATTATTTCCGAACCGAAAAATGCAGAAGAATATTTATCTCAGATTATTTTGGTTTCCCCGGTGAACCTCCCTGCAGAAACTGTGATATCTGTTCAAAGAACAAATTTGATAATAAAGTTTAGTCTTATAGAAAAATATTATTTTACACAATAATTATTTTAATTCAAGAACCACAACAGAACATGGTGGAAGTTTAACATTAAGAATATTATTAACTAATTGAGCATCATTAAAGACTTTTGGCGATACTTTATCAGGCTGTTCGAATGTATTATGGTCCTGAACTTTTTCTGAGGTAAGTATTCTGCCTTTTACAGATGTAACTTTTACTCCTCTTAAATCAATTGTTACTTTTTGCTCGTTTCTAATATCAACATTAACTAAAGAAATATGGATAATACCATTTTTATCTTTGGATGCAGAACAAGATATTGCATCAAGACTTTGATTATCAACAGTATATTTATTGCTACTGACACTAACAGGCAACATTAATGCATCATGATGGACATTGTACATTTCCATTACGTGATATGTAGGAGTTAAAATAATTTTTTCTTTGTCAGTTAAAATTACAGCTTGCAGCACATTAACAATTTGTGCAAGATTTGCCATTTTAACTCTATCACAATGATTGTTAAAAATGTTCAAAGTAGCACCGGCTAAGATTGCATCTCTCATAGTATTTTGTTGGAATAAGAAAGCAGGATTAGTTCCTGGTTCTACATCATACCAGCCACCCCATTCATCAACTATAAGAGCAATTTTCTTTTGCGGGTCATATTTATCCATAATATTAACATGTCCCTTAATCAGCTCATCCATTTTCAAAGCTTGCTGCATTGTTTGAAAATATTGTTTTTCAGTAAAATCAGTAGCAGAACCTTTTTTGTTCCAATCAATAACAGAATAATGATGCAAACTAACACCTTCAATTAAATTGCGAGGAATATTTTTCAATAAAACTTCGGTCCAGTTATAATCATCACCCGGAGCTCCAGATGCAATTCTAAAAAGTTTTGTTCGGGAATAACCTGTCATATAAGTAGCATATTGACGATATAAATCAGCATAATATTCTGGACGCATATGACCGCCACAACCCCATGTTTCATTTCCAATTCCCCAATATTTAACATTCCATGGTTTCTCTCTTCCATTTTCTTTTCTTAAAGTTGTCATAGGACTGATTCCATCAAAATTCATGTATTGAACCCATTCAGCTAATTCCTGAGGTGTTCCACTTCCTACATTAGCAGATATGTAAGGTTCAGCACCTAATAATTCACACAAGTCCATAAATTCATGAGTACCAAAACTATTATTTTCAGTTACACCGCCCCACCACATATTTACAATTGTTGGTCTTTTTGATTTTGGACCAATTCCATCTTTCCAGTGATAAGTATCTGCAAAGCATCCACCAGGCCATCTTAAAACAGGAACTTTCATTTTTTTCAGAGCTGCTATAACATCATTTCGAATCCCTTTTGTATTAGGAATTATCTTATTAGTGTCCCCAACATAAATACCATCATAAATACATCTTCCAAGATGCTCAGAGAAATGTCCATAAATGTTTTTACTTATCGTATCTTTTCCTAAATCAGCATTAATAACAATTTTGTTTTGTGAAAAAATAATTGTCCATGATAAAAAGAAAAGGATTAATGTTTTTTTCATGGTTCACCTCATATTTGGTGGTAGTAAATTAAAATTTATTGTTATGGTTTGTAAATATAAAATCAATTTTACGATTATACCAAATAAAGCAGGAAAATATTGAATTTAAAATCAGATATTACAGATTATACTTTTTCTTCATCCATTCATATGCAGCATTAAGCTGCTTGGTTTTTTTCTCGGCAAGAATTTTTAACTCTTCCCCTAAATCACTTACCCTATCAGGATGATATTTTGCAATAAGTTCAAGATATTTTTTCCTAATTTGAGATTTTGTAACCTTTCCACTCAAGCCAAGTATTTTTCCATAATATTTCGCTTTTTCAAATTCTGTTGCTGTGGTTGGGTCAAACTCATCATCACTCTTCGCTGTTTTCTTTTCATATCGTTCATATCTTTCATATTTCTCATATTTCTCGTATTGTTCATATTGTGTATACTTTTGTTTATTATCTTTATCATCAGTTGATTTGCGATGTGTTTTCTGACGATAGTAAAATCCGACAATTTTATGAACTGAGGTGAATAACTCAGAACTGTTATCCCCGGCATTAAACAAATAATCAAGGAAATAAACATTCACATTAAACCAATCAGTATTTTTTATTTTTTCTGCATTATCAATGATTAATTTTTTAACAGTTTCTAATTTATTGTTTGGTCTTAATTTTTTGAGCAATTGTTCTTCAAATACTGGAGTGGCAACTTTTAAAATAGAATTAATCCAGTCATTCCCTACCTCAAGTATTAAAGTGTGGAGAATTAAATATTCATTTAAAACTGCTTCTGTAGATAAGGTTGAACTAATTTCATTAGAATAGCTGATACATTGAAGATGTCCATGAGTAGTAAACATAAACTCATTTAATGTCTGGTCAATATCTAAATTAAACCATTTCTTAAATACTGATTCAGCAGCATGATTAAAAAATTGAGTTCTTAATTCATAATTTGATTTATAACTTGTCAAATACTGCTGAGAAAAATTTGATATCCCATTATAAACAAATCCAATTGCTGTCCATATTTTATTATAGATTTCGTCATAAACATAATAAGCCTCCTCATACCTGCCCTGTTCAAAGAGGTAATCAGCTGCGCTTCTCATTTTAGCTATATTCATTCGGTGATTCATAGACAATAAAATATTTATTAAAAAAACAAGATTATGGTAAAAACCTTTTATTGCTATTTAATTATCGTTTGAAACAAAAACAAGTTAATACTTTTTTGACAATCAATTTTGCATTTAAAATCAATTTTTATATTTTTCGAACATTCTATTAAAATGTTTGATTATTATGATTATGAATAATGATAATATCCCATCAAAAAAAGATTTAATACTTAGCACAGCAAGACAAATTCTAGCCAAAAATGGTTACGCTAAAACCACACTAGATGATATTGCAAATGCATTAGGCATGAAAAAATCTTCACTTTATTATTATTATCAAAACAAAGAAGCTTTGCTTGAAGATGTTATTAATAGTGAGCGTGATAAGTATTTTTCATTAATTAATAATGCACTTAGTACAGGTAATACTATTCTGGAAAAAATAATTAGCTATGAAAATAAAAAATTCGAATATGTAACATCTGTAATGAAACTTCAGGATGTTTCTCTTAATGTTTTTTATGAAATCAAAAATAAAATCTATAAAATTATTAAAGAAATCAATGAGAAAGAAATTGATATTTTATCGAAAGTATTAAATGAAGCAATTAAGAAAAAAGAAATAAAAAAATGTGATACAAAACGAATTGCTTGT
>JARYLX010000017.1 GCA_029907415.1 Melioribacter sp. | reverse complement strand
TTTTTTCAATTCATTGCAATTCTACTCCGCAAAAAAATATTTCGAACAGAGGTTTTGAAGTTTATCTTTTGAGACCAGGCAGAACAAAAGAAGCAATTGAAATTGCTGAGTTTGAAAACAGTGTAATAAAATACGAAGACAATCCACAGAGATATCAGCAATTAACAGATGAAAATTTTATTCTTGTTACAATGGCTCATTCGCAATACATGAGATATTCAGAAATGTTTTCGGATTTATTAAATCGAGAATGGAAAAACACCGTAAAAATTCCCACAAATGGAATTAAGCAAGCTGGTTTCTATGTGCTTGTAGGGGCATCAATGCCATCGGTATTAATCGAAACAGGTTATCTTTCAAATCCAAAAGATGAAGCTTACTTGAAAAGTCATACAGGTCAAAATGAAATTGCAAAAGCAATATTTAATGCAATTGTAAAATACAAAGAAAATTATGACAGAGAAATTGATATTCTTTCTAAAAACGAAGAAAAAAAGTAAATCTACAATTAATTTGAAAAAATAGATTTCTTATTAAATGTTATGTCCAAAATTTTTCACTTTCGATTTTTCAAATGTTTCGTTATGATTTTCTATATTAATATTTACACTTTTATAAAAAATATAATATGAAAAACTTTGAACTAATCTCCAACTATCAGCCAGCAGGTGATCAGCCTAAAGCAATTAAAGAACTTGTAGAAGGATTGAGAAAAGGGTTAAAACATCAGGTTCTGCTTGGTGTAACCGGCAGTGGAAAAACTTTCACTATGTCTCATGTAATCAAAGAAATTAATAAGCCAACACTTGTAATTTCTCACAATAAAACTCTTGCTGCACAGTTGTATTCAGAATTCAAATCTTTCTTCCCAAACAATGCTGTTGAATTTTTTATTAGTTACTATGATTATTATCAGCCAGAAGCCTATGTTGTTAAAAGAGATTTATATATTGAAAAAGATTTCTCAATAAATGAAGAAATAGATAGATTAAGACTAAAAGCCACTACGGCACTAATTGAAGGAAGAAGAGATGTTATAATTGTAGCAAGCGTTTCCTGCATTTATGGGATAGGAGCACCTGACGAATATGCACGACAGATTTTATTCCTTAGAAAAGGGCAAACTATTGAACGAAAAAAATTAATGAGGGACTTAATCGATATTTACTACACAAGAAATGATGCTGAATTTTCGAGAGGTTCATTTAGAGCACGCGGAGATGTAATTGAAATTATTCCAGCATATCAATATGAAGAAGCTGTGCGTGTCGAATTCTGGGGAGATGAAATTGAAAGACTATCAATTATTGATTCGTTAACAGGAAAAGTAATTAAAGAAGTTGAATCCGTACCAATTTATCCCGCAAAATATTTTGTTACTACTAAAGACCAAATTAACCGTGCCATTCAATCAATTGAAGAAGAACTCAAAGAAAGATTAAAATATTTTTGGTCTCAAGAAAAGTATGTCGAAGCACAAAGACTCGAACAACGAACGAAATTTGATATTGAGATGATGAGAGAAATTGGTTACTGTTCAGGAATTGAAAATTATTCGCGACATCTCGATGGCAGACCACCGGGTTCTCGTCCATACTGCTTGTTTGATTATTTCCCAAAAGATTATCTTCTGATTATCGATGAATCTCATGTGACAATTCCACAAATTAGAGGAATGTACAACGGAGATAGGTCTCGAAAAGAAACTCTCGTTGAATATGGATTTCGTTTACCTTCAGCACTTGATAATCGTCCACTTAAATTCGAAGAATTTGAAGAAATGATTAATCAGGTAATTTATGTAAGTGCAACACCAGGAGATTATGAACTCGAAAAAAGCGGCGGCTCTTATGTTGAGCAAATTATTCGTCCAACTGGATTAATTGATCCGGAAATTGAAGTACGTCCCGTTAAAGGCCAAATTGATGATTTAATAGGTGAAATAAGAAAAAGAGTTGCACAAAATGAAAGAGTTCTTGTTACAACATTAACAAAAAAAATGGCAGAAGATTTAACTGACTACCTTGATAAATTGAATATAAAAGTGCGTTATATTCACAGCGATATTGATGCACTTGAAAGAGTTGAGATAATTCGTGATTTACGAATGGGGGATTTTGATGTATTGGTTGGAGTAAACTTACTTCGTGAAGGTCTGGATTTGCCAGAAGTTTCTCTTGTTGCAATCCTTGATGCAGATAAAGAAGGATTTTTAAGAAGCGAACGTTCACTTATGCAAACAGCAGGAAGAACTGCTCGAAATGTTAATGGCAAAGTTATTATGTATGCCGATACAATTACTGAATCGATGCGTAAAACAATAGAAGAAACAAACAGAAGAAGAAAACTTCAACAAGAATACAACGAAATGCATGGAATTACCCCAAAAACAATTTACAAAAGTGTTGAAGAAATTCTTTCGTCAACTTCTATTGCAGATGTAAGAAGAAAAGATTATGAAAGAGAAGAAGCAACAATGTTGAAAGTTGTTGAACCAGTAATAAAATACATGTCAAACGAACAACGACAGGAACTAATTGAACAGATGACAGAAGAAATGTATGCAGCCGCACGCGATCTCGAATTCGAAAGAGCTGCCTATTTAAGAGATGAAATTGAAAAACTCAAAAAATTAATTAAATAATCACCATTTGCATCAAGATTCATTCTCTTATTTCTATTTCATCAAAAAACTTATTACAAAAACTATCATTAGATAAATTATCAATGAAGTGACAATCACGATAAAATTTAGTTTTATTAACTAAAATTTCTGTCGATGGTATTAAACAAAATTTAATTGAAGTCAATCAATTAAATACAAATAATTTGGCAGCTTAATTTTGTAACCTGAATTCCCTCCAACTAAATCACTCCATTGGTCACCAATATTTGCAATAATTTGATACCCTTTTTTAACAAGTTCTTCCCTTTTCTTTGCTTTAAATTCTGCAGCTGGAATATTATGTTCTTCTTTTGTTCTTGTTATGACTGTATCAAATTTTGTATAACCCTGTTCAATTAGATTTTTTATTGTAGCATCTCTTACTTCTTCGTATCTGCCGGAAATAAAAATTACATGAACATTTTTTGAAATTAGATAATCATAAAATCTTTTTGTTTCTTTAATTGCTTTTGCTTTTGCTTCTTTAATCCAGTTGTTCCATAAATTCATTACAAATCCAAAACCGAGTGATTTTGTATGTTCATAATTAGAAAGTGCCGTTTCATCAATATCAAAGACAACCGCAGAATTTTCATTTATCCTGATTTTATTTATATAATTTATAGCCTTATCAATTATTTTAGAACATTCATAATCATAAAGTCCCGATTCATAATAATTTTGAACAGCATTTTTGGCGGCATCAAGATTAACAATTTTTATTGCAGGGTCAGATGAATTACAGGAAATAAATAAAAATAAAATGAGTGGTAGATGAACCAATTTATTTATTTGCATATTCATCCTCTTATAAAAAGAATTAAAGGATATACTTACTAAGGTCTCTGTTCTTTACAATTTTATCTAATTTCTGTTTAACCATTTCTCCAGTTATTTTAATAGTTGACTCTGGCATTTTGTCTGGCACATCAAATAAAATATCTTCCAATAATGTTGTTAAAATTGTATGCAGTCTTCTTGCCCCGATATTTTCAACCTGTTCGTTCACAAGTGCTGCAGTTCTTGCAATTTCTTTTATAGCTTCATCTGTAAATTCAATTTGAACTCCTTCTGTTTGAAGCAATGCAGCATATTGCTTTAGAAGAGCATTTTCCGGCAATGTAAGAATTTTAACAAAATCTTCTTCTGTTAAACTTTTCAGTTCAACTCGAATTGGAAATCTGCCTTGAAGTTCTGGAATTAAATCTGATGGTTTGGATACATGAAAAGCTCCTGATGCAATGAACAATATGTGTTCTGTTCTTACAGGTCCATATTTAGTATTTACAGTGGAACCTTCAACAATTGGTAGCAAATCTCTTTGAACACCTTCGCGGGAAACATCGGGCCCCTGGGTACTTTTGCTTCCTGCAATTTTATCTATTTCATCAATGAATACAATTCCGGATTCCTGAACTCGTTGAATTGCTTCTCTCTGAACTGCTTCCATATCAATTAATTTTTCTGCTTCTTCCTGTGCAAGAATTTGTCGTGCTTCTTTTATTGTAGTTTTTCTTTTCTTTTTCTTTTTTGGAATCATGCTGCTCAACATATCCTGAAGATTCATTGTAATATCATCCATCCCCATTGGACCAAGAACCTGCATTCCAAAAGCTGGAGTTGAAACATCAAATTCTATCATTCTTTCATCAAGTTCTCCATTGCGCAACTTTTCTCTCATCCACTCTCTTGTTCTTTCATTCCGTACTTCTTCGCTTTCTACATTTTCATCTTCTACTTTAACAGACTTTCTTACAGGTGGAATTAAATAATCGAGAATTTTTTCTTCTGCCATCCTCTCTGCTTTTTCCTTAACTTCGAGAGTTTTTTCCGAACGAACCATATTAACTGCAATTTCTGTTAAATCACGAATCATTGATTCAACATCCCGTCCAACATAACCAACTTCTGTATATTTTGAAGCTTCAACTTTTACGAACGGTGCACCTGCTAATTTTGCAAGTCTTCTTGCAATTTCTGTTTTTCCAACCCCTGTAGGTCCAATCAAAATAATATTATTTGGCATTATTTCTTCTTTAATGCTTTCCTCAACTCTTTGACGACGCCATCTGTTCCTCAATGCAATTGCAACAGCTCTTTTAGCTTCATCCTGTCCAATAATATATTTATCCAGTTCTTTAACTATTTGTGATGGTGTAAGTTGTTTCATTAAGTTGTTGTTCATAAAATTTCTCCGGAACTTTTTATTCAATAACTTCGATAGTAATTCTGTCGTTTGTATAAATACAAATTTCTGCTGCTGTTTTAAGTGCCTCTTCTACAATTTCCTTTGCAGATAAGTTGCTATACTTTTTTAACATTTTTGCAGCTGCAAGCGCATACATTCCGCCGCTGCCAATTGCAACAATATTATCTTCAGGTTCAATTACATCTCCAGTGCCTGAAACAATAAATGCTTTTTCTTGAGATAAAACTGCAAGCATTGCTTCAAGTCTTCTTAAATATTTATCAGTTCTCCAATCTTTTGCTAATTCAACTACTGCTCTGTTAACATTTCCGCTGTAGGCTTCGAGTTTTTCTTCGAATCTTTCGAGAAGTGTAAATGCATCGGCAGTAGAACCGGCAAAACCGCATAATACTTTACCATTCAATAATTTTCTAATCTTTACAGAATTATGTTTCATTACTGTATTGCCAAGTGTTACCTGACCATCTCCTCCTAGTGCAGCTTTACCATCTTTTATTACTCCAATTATTGTTGTTGAACGAACTTTCATTTATGTCTCCCGAAAATTTTTAATTTTCATTCATTATTTTTTGAAAAATATCTTATATGGAAAAAGTCTCGGAACCTGCTTTTGATATTTCAGGTAAGTTATTCCATATTTTTCCACTAATTTCTTTTCTTCATAATTTGAACCAATATAAAAATAAATTACAATGCAAATGAAAGTAACAAAATAAAATAAATCCATTGATGGTCTTAATCCTAAAAACAAAATTGAAAAAAAATAAACTGGATGACGAACATATTTACCTGCTCCTCTAATCCTGAAAGTTTCTCTTGCATCTGCATCTTCGATTTGATATTGACCTTTCATAAATCTTACAATTTGCGAAATTCCCGCAAATTCTTTCAAATCAATTCCTTTTAATGACCATATTAATCCTCCAAAAGAAATTATCTGAGCTGTAAAAGTAACAATATCATAAGGATAATGTAAGTCATAAATTAATATGTCGGGTTTAGGAGAAAGGATATAGAAAACAAGAAACAAAATTACAGAAGTAAAATTGTAGAATAATCGATAGAATGCAATTTTTTCTCCTATGTTGTTAATTAGCTTATTCTTAACCTTCCTCGAAGCAAGAAAAGAATGAGAAAAAGCAAAAGTTGAAAATAAAAGAACAATTAAGATAATGTCGATAATCATAATTTTCTACGCAGACGGGCAATAGGAATTTTCAATTGTTCACGATATTTTGCAACTGTTCTCCTTGCAATATGAATTCCTTTCTCCTGAAGTATACTTGCAATCTTATCATCACTGTATGGATTATCCTTTGGTTCATTTTCGCATATTTCTTTAATCAGTTCTTTTATATGCTTATTTGAAATTTCATCTCCGCTGTCAGTAGCAAGTCCTTCGCTGAAGAAATATTTTAACTCATGAATTCCTTGAGGACTTTGAACATACTTTCCATTTACAACGCGGCTTATTGTAGAAATATCCATTCCAATCTCATCTGCAATATCTTTATAAATCATTGGTTTCAAATACTTGGGACCATTTTCAAAAAATTCATATTGTTTTTCAAGAATTGTTTGCATGATTTTCAAGAGTGTATGCCTTCTCTGCTGCAATGATGCAATAAACCATTTAGCAGATTCAAATTTCTCGCGTAAAAATTTGTGAGTTTCTTTCTCTCTTTCAGAAATTTTTCTTTTTCTTTTGTTAGATTCAAGCATTTCTAGGTAAGTTTTACTAATCGTAACTGAAGGCACACTTTTATCGTTGAGTGTAACTATATAATTATCATCAACTTTTTCAATAATAAAATCAGGAGTAATTTGATTTACTTCTTCTGCATCAATATTTCCTTCGCCTGGTTTGGGATTTAATTTTTGAATAATGCTAATTGCAGTTTTAAGAGTTTCTTTTGACAGATTAAGATTTTTTTGAATATTATCAAATCTTTTATTTACAAAATCATCAAAATGTTTTTCAAGAATTTTTTCTGCGATATATGAATAATACGGGTCAAAAGATGAATTTCTTATTTGAACTAAGAGACATTCCTGAAGGTTCCTTGCCCCAAGTCCTGGGGGGTCAAGTGTTTGAATTAAGCTTAAGATCTTTTCTGCTTTTTTAACATCAACATCAATCCCTTCAAATAATTTTAAATCATTAACAAATTTCTCAAGATCTTCTTTGAAGTAACCATCTTTATCAAGTGCACCAATAATATTTTCTCCAAGTATCATTTCCTCTTCAGTTAAATCGAGCATGTGAAGCTGGTCAATTAAACTATCCCTTAATGATTTCCTTTGCGGTGCTACTGGATAAAATTTTTCTTCTTCCTGACTTCTGTTCAATCTGTCAAATTCATACTCATATTCAGCATCGTTCATAAAATCTTCTAAATCAAATTCATCTTCTTTGCTGCTATAAGTTTCTTCCTCTTCTTCATCAATTGTAACTTCATCCTGCTCATCTGTTTCTTCTTCGAGTTGCTCCAGCGATATTTCTTCTTCCATTGTTTCTTCGAGTATCGGGTTCAACTCGAGTTCAGTTTTAATCCTCTGTTCTAATGCTAATGTATTTAATTGAAGTAATTTTTGATATTGAATTTGCTGTGGTGAAAGTTTTTGTTGTAATGCTATTTTTTGTTGTAACGATAACATAGTTTACCCAATTACCTTTTTTGTTTTCAAAACCCAATCTTTTCCGAATGCCCGTTCAAGTGCATTTCTACAAAAATTAAAAATTGTTGTTGATGTTTTATTTCCTTTTTCAAGTGCACTCTGGCATTCAGAATACTTTTCAAACCTTAAAACATGCCCTCCAAAATTTGAAACTCTTATAGGAAATAAATGACAGGAAATAGGTTTTATAAAATCAATCTTTCTATCATTATAAGCTTTTTCAATTGCACACTTTGCAATATCGCCTTCATAAGTTACAAACACACAGGCACGGTCGTTAACGCTTCTTGTCATTATTTCATCATGAACTTTGAACCAGAAACCATTCTTTTCAATTTCTTTTTTATGTTCATTGGGTAAATATTCTTTAATGATTGGAAGTAATTTATTAATTATTTCTACTTCTTCTTCTTTTAATGGTGCACCATAGCGGCTTTCCATAGTGCAGCATGCACCTTTGCATTTAGATAAATCGCACTCAAAATTGGTTTCCCAGATTTCTGAGTTTACCATAACATTTTCTACTTCTATAAAATCTATATCCATATTTCTTTATTAGTTTTTCAAAAGATACGAATTTTTGTTCTCTCTTTAAAAAAATATAGAAAAAATCGTATTCTCGATGCAACTACTTATTAGTGTAATTCAAAACTAAAAGATAAATTTACATTAAAAATTTCCGGCTTATGGAATTTACAGGTTCAACAATTCTTTTAACAGGAGCTTCTTCCGGAATAGGAAAAGCATTAACCGAAAAGTTATCAAAAGAAAAATGCAAGTTAATTCTATGTGCAAGAAGATTGGACATACTCGAAAAATTCAAAGAAGAACAAAACCATTATGCAGAGATATTTTCATTTAAGTGCGATGTTAGCAATAAAGAAGAAGTTGAAAACACTTATAAAAAAATTAAAAATGATATTGGAAATATTGACTTAGCAATACTAAATGCCGGTGTGGGCTATAGAATGAATATTGAAAATTTTAATTCAGAATATGCTAAGGAAACTTTTGGAGTAAATTTCTTTGGTTTGGTTTATTGGATTGAAAATTTAATCCCAGATTTTTTAAAAAGAGGGAAAGGAGTTATTGCAGGGGTTTCGAGCCTTGCTGACAATCGAGGATATTCTAAAAGTAGTTTTTACTGCGCAAGCAAAGCAGCTGCTACAATTTTTCTTGAAGGTTTAAGAGTAGAATTAAAACCCTATGGAATAAAGGTTATAACAATCAAGCCCGGTTTTGTTAAAACACCAATGACAGACAAGAATGAATTTAAGATGCCATTTTTAATGTCTGCAGAAAAAGCTGCTGATATTATTCTAAATGGCATTAAAAAAGAAAAACGAATTATTCAATTTCCTTTCCCTACTGTAATTTCATCAAGATTGATTGGATGCATGCCATCAGGTTTATATGAATTTCTTATGTCACATTTTAATGAAAAGTAAAGCCATGATAAATTATTTGAAAAATTTAATTCTCTTCTTTTTGCTTCTTATCTTTTTAATTTCATGTGAATATGATTCCCCTGTTGAACCTGTTTTCAATCAACGAGCTGATTTAATCAGTTACGAATTTTTAAGCAGTGTAAAAGCAGACCATCTGAAATCACTCATTAAAGAATTTAATATTGATGAATCATTAAAAAACAAATTTATTTATGATGTTGATGTTTATAAAATCGTTTATACCACATTAAATCCACAGGGCATAATTGTAAAAGCTTCTGGCGCAGTTTTTATTCCAAAGGGAATTGATAATTTATCACTTTTAAGTGTTCATCATGGAACTCAAACAAAAAGAAATAATGTGGGTTCAGTAAATCCGTATTATGTAATTGAAGGATTTGCAGGTGCATCGGCCGGTTATTTTACAATTGTTCCTGATTACCTTGGACTTGGCGAATCAAATATGATTCATCCTTATCATCACGCAAAATCTTCTGCAGATGCAGTTATTGATTTTATTAGAGTATCAAGACTAACCGCACAAAATCTTGGTATCAAGTTAAATGGTCAGGTTTTTTTAATTGGTTATTCCGAAGGTGGATATGTAACTCTTGCTGCTCAAAGAGAAATTGAAAAAAACTATAGAAATGAAATTAACATTACTGCGTCTGCTCCAATGGCTGGTGCTTATGACCTCTATTTAACTTCACAGCTAATTTTAAAAAACAAATTTTACGAACAACCTTCTTTTCTTGCCTTCTTAATTGTAGCTTACAACGACATTTATGGATGGAATAAAATTGATTCAATATTCAATTCTCCTTATGCAGAAAAAATTCCATTATTATTCGATGGGACAAAAACTGCTTCTGAAATTAATGCTGAACTTACAAATGATTTATCAAAATTATTCAATCAAAAATTCTTAAATTCATTTCTCAATGGAAGTGAAAAAGATTTTACAGCTGCATTGAAAGAAAATAGTTTGATAAACTTTGTTCCTGTATCTCCAACAAAATTATTTCACGGCGATGCAGATGAATTTGTGCCTTACGAAAATTCACTAATTGCACAAAATTATTTTAACTCACATGGTGCAAATGTTGAACTTATTACTATCAAAAACGGGACTCATTTAAGTTCAGCAATTCCATCCATCGTAGGTGCAATTGACTGGTTTGAAAGCTTCAGAGTTAAAAAAATGATTGCCTCTAAAAAAACACTTATAAATATTTATGAATAACAATAAAATTAAGGGGGTAATTATGAAAAGAATTTTAATCTCAATAATTATTCTATTTATATGTTTTTCATTTTTAAGAGCTCAGGAAAGCGATATAATTAAACTTCCGACACCTCAAACAGAAATTGGTAAACCATTAATGCAGACTCTAAAACTTCGTTCCTCTACAAGAAGTTTTGATACAAAAGAAATACCACTTCAAGATTTATCAAATTTGCTGTGGGCCGCTTATGGTATTAATCGTCCTGAAAGTGGTAAAAGAACTGTTCCCTCTGCAATGAATTGGCAGGAATATGATATTTATGTTGTGCTTCAAAGTGGTGCTTATCTTTACAATGCAAAAGAAAATGAATTAAAACTTATAACCAAAGGAGATATAAGAGAATATTGTGGAGTTCAGGATTTTGTTAAAACTGCTCCACTCAATTTAGTTTATGTTGCAGACTTTTCAAGAGTTTCTCGTGTAAGCGAAGAAGATAAATTATTATTTGTAGCAGCAGATTGTGGATTCATTGCTCAAAATGTTTATTTATATTGTGCATCTGAAGGATTAGCTTGTGTAGTAAGAGGAATGGTAAACAAAGAAAAACTTCCTGAAGCATTGAAACTGAATTCAAATCAAAAAATAATTTTAGCACAAACAGTTGGCTATCATAAAAAACAATAAAATAAAAAAAGCATTTACTTTAGAACACATATTCCGTTGATTATTTTTGTAAACAAAAAAGAGTTATAAAATGGGGAAGTTCAAATATGTTATTAAGCGAAGTGGAGCAATAGTGCCATTCAATCCCGAAAGAATTGTAAATGTAATTTACAGAGCAGCAGTTGCTGTGGGTGGACGCGACAGAGAACGTGCAGAAGAATTAGCAAAACAGGTTATTGCTTTAATGGAAGAAAAATATGAAGAGGGTTATAAACCACATGTTGAAGAAATTCAGGATATGGTTGAAAAAGTATTGATTGAAAATGGTCATGCCAAGGTAGCAAAAGAATTTATATTATATAGAGAAGAAGCAGCTCGAAGAAGAAGAGCAGAATCACGGCATTTATCAAAACCTTCTGAATTTATTCCATGGGCTAAAGTATGGAATTCACTTGACTGGGCTGTATCTCACAATCTTCACACAATTGAAGCTCTCAATGAAAGAATCAGAAAAGGAGAATTTCCACAAATTGTTCATGAATCAGAATCTGCTTATGAAACTCAGCTTGATACTGCTGCAGAATTAATTAAAGAACGCAGCAAAGAATTAAAAATGGTTATGGTAAGCGGTCCATCTTCTTCTGGTAAAACTACTACAACATTAAAACTTGAGCAAAGATTAAATAAAATGGGGATGAAGTTTGTCCCATTAATTGTTGATAATTACTTCTTCGATTTAGAACTACATCCCAAAGATGAATTTGGTGATTATGATTTCGAAACCCCTCAAGCATTAGACCTTGAACTGATAAATGAACACTTAAAAAAATTAGCTAACGGAGAAGAAGTAAAAATTCCTTACTATGATTTCAAAGAAGGGAAAAGATATTTAGACAGAACTCCCTTGAAAATAGGAAAAGACGAAGTATTACTAATTGACAGCTTGCACGGATTATTTCCTGAATTCAGTAAAGAAATCCCATTAGAACAAAAATTCAAACTTTATCTCGAACCACTTCTTCAGATGAAAATGCCAGATGGAAAATATATCAGGTGGACAGATTTACGATTAATCCGCAGAATGTTAAGAGATTCAGTCCATCGTGCATACAACCCCGAGCAAACTTTATTACACTGGCATTATGTCCGTTCTTCTGAAAAAAGAAATATTTTACCTTACTGTAATACTGCAGATTACATTATTAATACAGCAATGCCTTATGAAGTTCCGCTTTATCGTCCAAAATTATTAGAACATTTTAGAGAATGGGAAAAGAAATACGAAGGCGACCCATTGAGAGAAGATGCATACGAACGAGCCTCACGTGTAAGAAAAATGCTTGAATCTGTTGAACCCGTTGATGATGATTCACCAATACCTGGTGATTCAGTTCTTCGAGAATTTATTGGGGGAAGTATATTAAAGTATCATTAAGCCAAAAAATATTTTCATAAAAGATTGCTTACAATTCAAAATATGATTCCCCTGAGAAACAGGAATTTAGACTTAATAGTAAATTCCTGCTTCAGGGGAAAAACAATTTTCTATACTTTTGGTTTATAAAACCTGTTCTCTTGCCAATCTTCTTTTCCTGAAATAATTTTTAACATTTTCGCCTGCATGTTCAAAAACAACATAAAGAGTTGGAATTACAATAAGTGTAAGCAGTGTAGTTGCAATCAAGCCGCCAATTACTGCTTTTGCTAATGGGGACCATGTTTCAGAACCAGAACCTAATTCAATTGCAAGAGGAACCATTCCAAGAATTGTTGTTAATGCGGTCATTAAGACCGGCCTCATTCTTGCTTTGCAGCTGAATTCTACTGCTTCATATAATTCCATTCCTTTTCTTCTTTGTTGATTGATATAATCTACCAGCACAATTCCATTATTAACCGCTATTCCAACTAACATAACAACTCCAACTAATGCCATAACACTTAATGGAGTTCCAGTTAATGCAAGGAAGAAGAATACTCCAATAATTGAAAGAGGAACTGTAAACATTATTATCAATGGGTCTATTAGAGATTCAAACTGAGATGCCATTATCATATAAACTAAAAGAACAGCAGCTATAAATGCTAAAGTAAGATAAAAGAAAGCTTCCTGCTGGTCTTCTGCTGTTCCGCCAATTATAACTTGATAATCAGATGGAATTGGAGTTTCAGAAATTATTTTTTTGATTTGATTCACAGCTGTTGATAAATCAATCCCTGATAAACCGCAACCTACAGAAACAAATCTGCTTTGATTTTCTCTAAAAATTGTTGGAGTCGATTGTTCTTCACTAATTTCTGCAACATCTTTTAATTTAATTCTTCCTCCGGTTGGCAATGCAATATCAAGTTCTTCAAGTGCAGCTTTAGATTTTCTGTATTCTCTTGCAAATTGAACATAAATATCATACTCATCACCTTTTTCACGATACTGCGAAGCAACTCTTCCCTGAATTGCTGTTGAAATGTTCATTGCTACCTGAAGTGTTGATAAATTGTAATGGTTCAACATATCTTTATTTAAATGAACCTGAATTTCTGGAGTTGTTTCTTTTGTATTAAGTGAAATATCTACCAGACCATTTATTTTTTCCATTTTCGATTTTAATTCATTAGCAATTGCTTTTGCTCCATTAATGTCAAAACCAATAACTTTAACTTCTATATCCTTCTCTGTAGTAAAAGAACCTCCTTCCTGAAATGTATATGTTATTCCGGGGATTTCATCAAATTTTTTTCTTAATCTATCCTGAATCTCGAACTGTGTAACTTTTCTTTGTTCACGAGGGGTTAATTTTACAAACAATTCAATTGTGCTTGAAGTTGTTCCATATGCGCCAATACCCTCTCGTGTCCCATAAAAAATTGAGATTGATTCCAAATCTTTTGGTTCAACAACTTCTTTCACAATATCTTCAATTTTGTAAGCATAAAGTCTTGTTTTCTCAATTGGAGTTCCAGCAGGAGATTCTAATAATACATTAATAAGTGCCTGGTCTGTTTTTGGTAAAAATTCGCCTCCAAGAAAAGCTGCCAAAATTATTGAAAGTATAAATAATATAGTAACTGTTAATAACACAACTTTTTTATGATACAAAGACCAATGCAGAATTTTACTGTATCTTGCTGTTAGTTTAATAATCCAGTTGCCAAATTTATCTTTCAATTTTGACAATTTGCTGTTTTTCTTAGTTGAATCAAATTTCAATAAGTTAGCTGACATCATTGGAACAATTGTTAGCGCAACTAGTAAAGATACGGCAAGACTGAAAGTAATAGTAAGAACCATATCCTTAAATAATTGACCTGTTATATTTGGAACAAACAGAACAGGAACAAAAACACTTATTGTAGTTAAAGTTGAAGCAGTAATTGCCATTCCCACTTCTGTTGTACCAATATCAGATGCATCAAATTTGTTTTCACCAAGTTCTCTATGTCGATAAATATTTTCCAGAACAACAATTGAATTGTCAACAAGCATTCCAACTGCAAGTGCAAGCCCAGCCATTGATATAATATTTAATGTTACATTGGCTAAGTACATTACTGCAAATGTGGTAATAATAGACAAGGGAATTGAAATTCCCATAATAATACTGCCACGTAAATTTCTCAGGAAGAAATAAATAACAACAAATGCCAAAACAAATGCAATCAAAGCAGAGTTACGCAAATTTGTAATTGACCTCATTATAAAATCAGCTTGATCCCAGATAACACTAAATTTAGTTCCCTGAGGCAATCTTGAAATTATATCAGGAATTGCTTCTTTAACTCTGCGGCTTGTAATTACAGTATTTGCATCTGACTGTTTCATAATCATTATCATTACACCTTCACCAAAATCGGCTCTTACCTCATTTGCGTTTTCTTTATATCCATCTTCAACATCTGCCACATCTTTCACATAAACAGGAATACCATTTCTATAAGTTATAATCGTTTTCTTGATTTGTTCAAGAGAAGTATATTCACTGAAGACTCTTAGATTATAGCTTTTATTTGTTGTTTCAATTGTTCCTGAAGGCAATAAACCACTGCCGTATTGAATAGCCTGTGATATATCGTTTGGAGATAAATCATAAGATGCAAGCAAAACTGGATTTATGTTCACATTAATTTGTCTTTGTAATCCGCCCATAGTTTGAACAGAAGCTACTCCTTCAACTCTTTCGAGCAATGGTTCAATTTTTTCTTCAGATAATTTTCTTAGTTCAGCGGGACCAAGATATGGTGAACTTATGCTGATATAGCTTATTGGCATCATTGATGGGTCAAAAACAAAAACAATTGGTTCAGATGCATCTGCTGGAAGATAGTCTCTTATGTAATCAAGGTTCTTACGAATATCATTTTCAGCCTTCTGCATGTCGGTTCCATATTTAAATTCAAGTGTAACAATTGAGGAACCTTTAAATGATTGCGATGAAACTTTTTCAATATTTTTAACTGAAGAAACTGCTTCTTCTACTGGTCTTGTTATTAAGTTTTCAATATCTTCAGGACCAACACCAGGATAGTTTGTTACAACCCCAGCAATTGGAAATGTAATATCTGGAAAAAAGTCAATCTTCAATTGTGAAAAAGAAAAAATGCTGAATAAAATTATAACTCCATAAATCATTAAAAGAGTTATCTGCCTTCTTAAAGAAAATTTTGTTAGTATCATGGCAAAATGTTCCCTTATTCAATTACTTTAACTTTTTGATCTTCTTTTACAATATTTTGACCAACAACTATAACTGTATCTCCAACATTCAAACCATCTGTTATTTCGATTTGACCATCATTCAAAATTCCTGTTTTTACTTCTTTTAATTTTGCTTTGCCGTTATTAATTACAAATAAAAAATATTTTTTTACTGGAGTTTGCAAGCCTGTTTCTCTGTCAATCTTTACTTCTGTTTGTGTTAACAAAGCAAATTCTGGAACTACAATTGTGTTCGGATGACTTTCTACTTCAATTAAAAATTCACCAAACATTCCTGATTTTAATCTGCTATCATTCGACAAAATAGAAATTTCAACTTCCAGAGCTTTTGACAACTGGTCAATGGAAGTATTCATCTTCACTACTTTACCATCGAATTCTGTATTCATAATTGACGGAAATTTTATACGAACATTTTGACCTGTTTTTATTAACTGAATATCCTTCCCTGTTATATAAACTTTCGATTTCATTTTTGAAGGAGAAATAACCTGAGCAACTGGCTGTCCCATATTTATCATTTGATTCTCTTCAACATAAAGTGCTGCAACATAACCATCAAAAGGAGCTTTTATAAAAGTATTCTCAAATTGTTCTTTTGCCTGTTCGTAAGCTGCTTTTGCCTGATTGAGTGAATTTTCTGCGGATTCTTTTGCTGCTTTAATTTGATCAAACTGCTGTTGACTTATTGCTTTCTCAGAAAACAATTTTTGCATTCTTTCGAAATCCTGCATTGCCAATTTTGCCTGAACTTCTGCAGTCTTCAATGCAGAATTTGCAATTTCCAATCCCTGCTTTTGAACATCATTTTTCAATTGTGCAATGATTTGATCTTTTGAAACAGACATTCCAGGTTTAACAAATATCTTTTCTACCCTTTCTGCTGCTTTACTGTAAACAATCACATCCTCTTCAGCAGAGATAGTTCCTGTTGTATGAACATATTTCGATATTGATTCTAATCTCACTTTATAAATTTTTACAGGAACAGGTTTATCAACATTATTATCTTCCTTTTTTGAGCAACCAATTATAATTGTTAATAAAATTAATAGAATTATTTTCTTGTTCATTTTATCCTCAAATTATTTCCAGATTTTGTCTAATAAACCGATTGATTTTAATAAATTAAGTTGACTTATATTGTAATTATAAATTCCCTGAAGATAATCACTTTTACTTTTTGTATAGAGCAATTGAGCATTTAATACATCAAGCTGATTGACCATTCCCTGGGAATAAAGCAAATTTGATATACGAAGACTTTCTTTGTATTGTTCAAGTGCATCTTTAAGACTCTGCAAATTTTTAGAAGCTTCTTTAAAACTGTAATAACACTGTTCAACATCTAAATCAACTGCATACTGCATTTGTGATAAATATAAATTCATCTGCTCTGATTTAATTTTTGCAATTTGATAATCAAGAATTTTTTTCCCTCCTTCAAATAAATTCCATGATACAGCAAGAGTTAACGACTTTGACCTGATGTAGTCACTCCATGTAACTTTTGAATTTTCCATTGGTGCCGCATGGTCTACACTTGCTGTCAATGCTACAGTAGGCATAAAATTACCAAGTGCAATTTTTTCTCCCTCTTTTGCTGCATCTTTCTGATATAACAGTGATTTGACGTCGTTTCTATTTTCCTTTGAGATGACTTTTAATTCTTCAAGCGAAATATTTTCATAATCTTTCAGAAAATCTTTTTTATCGAGAGTATCAACCACAATTAAAGAATCAGTAAGCGGGATATTTAACAGGCTTTTCAATCTTTGAAGAGCCATTTTTTTATTTGAAAGTGCGGATTCATAAACTGGAAGTGTTGATGAATATTGAGCTTTTGCTCGCTGCAAATCTAATTCTGTTGCAGTTCCTGCATTATAAAATTTTTCAACCTGTTCCAAATTCTGTTTTGCAACTTTGACTGCTTCTTCTGCAGTTTTGCAGATTTCATCTGCAAGGATAATTGCATAATAAGCCTGCATTGAACCTAAAACTGTTTCTTCTTCTTTTCCCTCGAGTTCTTCTTTTAGAGATTTTCTAATGCTTTTTTGAATATTGTAATTATACCATCTGCTTCCACCTGTAAAAATTGGAAGTGTAAGATTAAATGAGTGCTGGAAATTGTATGGGGTTCCTACCACAAATCTTTGACCCATAAAAACAAAAACTGGAAGTTCAATATTTTTTTGTGCAATCCCCTGATATGATAAAGTTGGCAGAAAGTATGAAAGTGATTTCCATGTTTCTAAATTCTGAACATCATAATCGAGCGATTTTGCTTTAAGTGAAAGATTTTCTTTCAAAGAAATATCAACAACATTTTTCCAGGATAAATAAATTATTCTTTTATCCGTTTGACCATATAAGATAAAAGAAAAAAGAAAAATCACTATAAATAATTTACTTCGAAGCATAATTGATATCCTTATAGTTCCATTTAAAATTATTTTTAAAAAACTTGATACAATAGACGAACTTTTACTTAAAAAGTTGTGACTTTTTAATTTTTATACTACAATACCCCATAGTTTAAGTTTAATATCAAACCGGTTGAATAATATGTCAATCTTTAACTTCTTTATAAAAATTATTCCACAATTTCAGCATTTCTTTATCTATGTTTTTCAAATTACCTTCGAGCAAAAGACGCAATGCAATACCATCATTTGAATAAATAAACATACGGGCAATTTGTTCATCAGTCATTGGAGATGAAAATTCTTTTTTTCTTCTTGCAGATTTTACAATGTTAGTCCATTCATTTAATTCTTCTCGCAATGCTTTTTTAATTTTATTCTGAAAATCAGGGAATAATTTCATAGCATCAAACAAAATAGTAATATAGTTTATGTTAACTGGGGTATTAGATTTAAATAATTCTTTTCTTAGTGTTGTCATTGTTCTTTTTACTTGTTTTACATAATCGTGATAAAAATCCCGCAATGAATCGTGTGAAAGTTTAGAGTAATCTATCTGCATTTTTTCGAAATAATAGGTGTTGATTACTTCCATAAACAATTGTTCTTTACTTGAAAAGTAGTGGTAAAACCCTCCTTTTGATAAGCCAGTTTCCCTTACAATATCTCTCAGTGTAACTTCTTTATAATTTTTCTGAAGAAATAATTTAAAAGCTGTTCTAAGTATATGATCTTTTGTATTCATATAAATACCGACCGTTTGGTATGTGCAATAATATAAAGATAAGTTAAATCATTCAATGCATCAGAAGAATATATTTTTGAAAGTTATATTTTGTTCATAACAATATTACTTTATCTCAATACATGGCAGCTTGAGTATATAATAAACTTTATTATAATTTGTTTATCTAAAAAAATAATCTTAACAAAACGAACTAAGTGATGCGTATTACATTTCGTATTATAACTGGTATGATTTTAAAATGAAATTTAAGATGGTTTTAAGAACCACTAAGAAAAATATAAGTATTAAAAATATTCTTAGTGGTTCTCAAGTCATTATTTATAATTTGGGAACTGATCTCAAAAATGTCCCAAACATTTTTTGTTCTTCAAGACGGCAGGACCAGACAAGGTCGTCATTCCATACTGTAATGTCGGGACAACCATCGCACATGCTCTGTCGGCCATCCTGCATAAAGTCAACTGGCTGAATAAACATTATAGTTTGCATGTGTGCTTTCTTAAAAATTCTAAAAGGATTCTTTAACATGTTTACCATCGCTTTTCTCAATCCTTTGTCAAAAGGCCATAAAAGAAGCATTGCAGTTCTTCCCCTTCGAGTTGTTTTTGGAGAGGCATAAGAAAGATATGTGCCTTTGAATAAATGATGTGCTATCATTACGAGTTCTAAAAATTTTGGACCAGTATAGCCATAGATTTTTTTCTTCGTTCCGATTCTTTCTGTCAATAACCATTTGAAAGACTCAAC
>JARYLX010000179.1 GCA_029907415.1 Melioribacter sp. | reverse complement strand
GATGCTTTAGTATTTACAGGCGGTATAGGAGAAAATTCTGTTATGGTTCGCAAAGAAGTATGTTCAAATATGGAATATCTTGGAATTATACTTGACGATAATAGAAATGAAAATGTCGAAGGAGAATGTTTAATTTCTTCAGATGATTCAAAAGTAAAGGTATTCAGAATCCCTACGAATGAAGAATTGGTTATAGCACTCGATACAGAAAAAATTGTTAGTGAACAATTAAGTCAGGTTTAACCCAAAAATTTATAAATGGATTTTTTAAGGTCACTAAAATTTTAGTGACCTTTTTTATTTTTCTTCGTTTAAGAAAATAATTCTTTCTTAAATTTACAATTGGAATTATTGGTTTTACTATTTTGAAAATACTCGTTATTAATATCAAATATCTTGGCGATTTAATCATTTCAACCCCTGCATTGAGAGCACTTCGAAATAGCTACTTAAATGCTGAAATAATAGTTATGGTGAGAAATGGATTTGAAGATGTATTGAAATATAATCCTTATATCAATGGCATAATTACTTTTAATCCTCAAATCAAAGGGAAAAAAAGTATAAAAAAACTAATAGAGGGTATTAAATTTTTTTTCAAAATCCGAAAGGAAAAATTTGATGTTGTAATAGCTTTACATCCCGGGGATAGAATCGCTTTTTTATCTTGGTTATCGCAAGCAAAAATTAGAATTGCCCCACGAAAACAGAATTTCTCATTTTTATTAAATAAAAAAGTTGATGTCCTGGAAGATTCAATTAGTTACATAGATTATTATAATAAAATAATAGAGTCATTTAATGTTAAGGTTGATTCAAAAACAACAGAATTTTTTATATCCGAAAAAGAAATTAAATGGGCAGAAGAATTTTTCATTAACAATTGTCTGAATGATAAAGAAGTACTCTGCATTCATCCAGGGGCAAGTGAACCTTCTAAGGTTTGGAAAAAAGAAAATTTTATCAAACTGATTAATTTATTAAAACAAAAAAGTTCATTGAAAATTTTATTGATATCAGGACCAGCTGATATATTAGTTTGTAATGCAATATTGAGCGATACACAAGACATAATATTTTATTACTCTGAAAGTATTCTGAATACTGCAGCTTTGTTGAAAAAATCTTCTCTTTTATTAACTCATGATACAGGAACACGCCATTTAGCAATTGCATTGAAAGTTCCAGTTCTTGCTCTTATGCCTGATGATAATTCAAAATGCTGGGATTTTTATTCAGAAGAAGAAAGGCATTATTCATTAATTGGCAAAAGAATTAAAAATGATAATGAATCTTTCTTAAGTAATATACAGGTTGAACAAGTTTATGATAAAATTGGAGAGATACTAAATCTATGGTGAAAGAAGAGGTAAAAAATATATTAATTATAAAATGGGGGGCATTGGGAGATTTAATTGCAAGTACATCTGCAATAAAAACAGTAAGAGAAAATTTCCCTAATGCACACATTACACTTTTAACGAATAAACTTATGACTCAAATTATTCCACAAAATTTTTTAGTTGATGAACACATAATAGTAAATACAGATAGAAATAAAGTTGTAGATTCAATATTCAAGCAGTTGTTAATTATCTTAAAGTTGCGAAGAAGGAAATTTGATTTAGGAATAAATTTAAGATGGACATCAGAAAGAGCTGCTTTGATTACTTATTTAAGTGCTGCAAAAGTAAGAGTAAGCAGTGGTCCAAAAAAATTAATGAATTTGTATACAATAAAATTAGAACATCCAAAAGGCAGATATCATGAAATTCATAGAAATCTTGATATTGTGAAAGCAGTTGGTTGCAGTGTTTCTGATGAAAATCCAGTTGTATTTATTTCACAAGAAGAACAGAAATATGCAGATATGTTTTTCGAAAAAAATAAATTAAAAAAAGCAAATACAATTTGTATTCATCCCGGGGCAAGTAAATCAATTCGAGCCTGGATGCCTGAAAGATTTGCAGAAATTGGGATAAGACTTGTAAAAAAATTTGATGTAAATATTTTGCTAACATGGGGAAAGGGTGAAGAAAAATTAGTTAGCTATGTTGCAGAACAAATTGGTAATAAAGCAATCATATCGGCATCTACCGAAACAATTGGTCAACTTGCAGCAATGATAAAAAATTGCAGTATGTTTTTCTCTAATTGCACAGGACCTATGAATGTATCCGTAGCTGTAAAAACTCCAACAATAGCATTGCTTGGTTCTTCACATCCAGTTGATTGGGGAGCTTTTGGTAATAAGCATATAAACATTAAATCGCCACTAAATTTAGAACATTACTCAGAAGAAGATGAAAAAAAAGCTATGGAAGCATTGTCAATTGATTATGTGTGGGAAATTGTTAAAAAAAGGTATACAGAAATTCAAGGGCAAAAATGATTGGAGAAATTGCAGCACTTATAACAGCTCTTCTATGGTCAGGAACTTCTATTGTTTTTACGGAGGCTTCTGTTAGAGTTGGTTCGTTCTATGTTAATGTAGCAAGATTAATTATTGCAATGTTTTGTCTTGCTTTGACAGTTTTAATTTTCCAAATAGAAATTAATCTATCAACATCACAAATACTAAATTTAGTTTTAAGTGGAATAATTGGGCTTATAATAGGTGATACATTTTTATTCAAAGCATTTCAAAATATTGGTGCAAGATTAAGCATGCTTATTATGGCATCTGTCCCTGGAATCTCTGCCATTTTAGCTTTCATTTTTCTTGGTGAAAAAATTTCTTTTACAGGAATAATTGGAATGCTAATAACAATTTTGGGAATTGCTATTGTTGTATTAAATCGTCAGGAAAAACCAAGTTCTGATTATAAAATCGATTACATTGGAATTTTTTATGCATTTATGGGAGCTGTTGGTCAAGCTGTAGGATTAATTTTTGCTAAAAATGCTTTCAACGAATCTGATATCAATGGTTTTGTAGCTGCATTTATTAGAATCAGTGCCTCTGTTATTTTTATGTATCCTTTGTTTGTATTTATAACTAAAATTAAAAATCCATTTTCAATTTTCAGAAATAACAAAACTGCATTAATTTATACTTTGATTGGGTCAGTAATTGGTCCTTTCTTGGGAATTACATTCAGTTTAATTTCTGTGGCACATACTAAAGTTGGGATTGCATCTACTTTAATGTCGACAGTCCCAATAATTATGCTTCCACTTGTTAAATTTTATTACAAAGAAAAATTGACATGGATTGCAATCATAGGAGCATTTTTAGCTGTTGGTGGAGTTGCAATGTTATTTTTGAAATAAAAAATTTATTATTAACATCTTTTCATTTTATTCTTCTGAATTGATATCTTATTTGTGATTTGATATCAATTATTTTTTAATTTTGAAAAACAAATAAAAGGGAATAATTATGAGATTCAGTTTAAATATAGACCACATAGCAACATTAAGAAATGCTCGTGCAGAAGTTCAACCTGATCCCGTAACATATGCACTTATGGCAGAACAATTTGGTGTTGATGGAATTGTTGTTCACTTGAGAGAAGATAGAAGACATATTAATGAAAGGGATGTAAGGTTATTAAGAGAATTAATAACAACAAAACTTGACCTTGAAATGGCTGCTGTTGATGAGATTATTGAAATTGCATGTGAAGTTCAGCCAGAATTAGCTACAATAGTTCCTGAAAAAAGACAGGAACTTACAACTGAAGGTGGTATTAATGTAATTGATAACATCAATCATTTAAGAAATACAATTGATAGACTTCATGAAGCTGAAATAGCAGTATCTTTATTTATCGAACCGGATATAAATCAAATTGATGCTGCTGCAGAAATTAATGCTGACTTTATAGAAATTCATACAGGTCATTATGCAAATGCTGTAAGTGAGGAAGATATTTTTGATGAATTAGAAAAAATTAGAATTGCAGCTAAGCATGCAAAAAAATTAGGACTTGGTGTCAATGCTGGTCATGGCCTGAATTATATTAATATGAAAGAACTCGTTGCTATTAAGGATATTGACGAAGTGAGCATTGGGCACGCAATTATCGCTCGTTCTGTTTTTGTTGGAGTTGAAAAAGCTGTAAAAGAAATGATAGAAATTATCCGAAGTTCAAAGTGAAATTTTAATCCGGAATAAATTTGAATCTGAAAGAAAAATTAGAATATCACTACAAATTTTTTGATAAAGATAAAATGTCACCCGACCCTGTAGAATTTCTTCACAGGTATAAAAATTATTTTGATATAGAAATTTCTGGTATAATCTCATCAGTTTTTGCATATGGCAATGTAAAACAAATAAATCAAACTCTGCTTACAATTCATTCTCTAATGAATTTCAAACCTTATGATTTTGTAATGAATTATAATTATTCGAGAGATAAAAAATATTTCAAAGAAATTATTCATCGGTTTTATACTTCGGATGATATTGCAAAATTTTTTTATGCATTGAATAAAATTTATGTTTCGTATCAATCATTAAAATATTTCTTTCTGTTATATCATTTCGGTGAAGAAAAAAATCTAAAAAGTTCTATTTCCTTTTTTTCAAAAAATATTTTGGAATTAATTGGTTCTCAATTTGATGTAAGTCCCGGTATTAAATTTATGTTTCCAGATCCACTGAAAGGGAGTGCATGTAAAAGAATTAACTTATTTCTAAGATGGATGGTAAGAAAAGATGAAATTGATTTTGGATTATGGAGAGAAATTTCCAAAACAAAACTTGTTATACCAGTAGATACTCATGTAGCAAAAATTTGTAGGAATCTTGGACTTACTAAAAGAAAAAATATAAACTGGCTGATGGCAGAAGAGATAACAGAAAAATTAAAAAGATATGACCCTGATGACCCGGTTAAATATGATTTTGCAATTTGCCATATTGGTATGAGAAAAATGAAATTTTGAAAATTAATAGTTGCTCATAGTTAAATACATAATTATTTTTATACACAACAATCATAAATAGGAGAACGGCATGTCGGAACAAAAACGATTTGTCCCCTTTGTTTCTTCAGAAACAAATATGGCAGAATTTACAATCCGAGCTTTGATAATTGGATTAATAATGTCTGTTGTTTTAGGTGCCGCAAATGCATACCTTGGATTAAAAGCCGGTATGACTATAGCTGCAACTTACCCGGCTGCAGTTATTGGAATGGCACTTCTTAAATTGATGAAAGGAACAATACTTGAAGAAAACTTTGCACGTACTGTTGGTTCAATTGGTGAATCAATTGCTGCAGGTGCAATTTTTACTTTACCTGCATTTTATATTGCAGGAATCTGGGTTCAGTTCGATACAATGAGCAATTATTTAATATCAACAGCAATTATGTTTGTTGGTGGAGTGCTTGGTATAATGTTCGTTGCATTATTAAGAAGAGTAATGGTTGAAGATGCAGAATTGCCATTCCCTGAATCTGTTGCTGCTTCTGAAATTCACAAAGCAGGTAGAGCTGGAGGAACAGGAGCAAAATTTTTATTTACTGCTATGGGAGTAGGGGCAATAATTCAATCACTCGGACAACTTAAATTTTTTGCTACTACATGGGAAAAGTTTGTTGGATTTTCAAAATCAGTAATAAATTTAAAATCGGCCGGAACTGCAACTGCACAAGGAGGTGTTTTACTTAGTTCCCCTGGTGTAAGTCCAGCATATATTGGAGTTGGTTATATAATTGGTCCTAAATTAGCTTCACTGAACTTTAGCGGTGGATTGCTTGCGTGGGGATTATTTGTACCGATAATTTTATATTTTCTCTCGCCAGAATTAATTCAACAATATCAATCTGCAAATCCAGGAATGAATCCTTCTGATCATGATTGGATTATCTGGTCGCAAATGATATGGAGATATGTAGTCCGTCCTATTGCAATTGGTGGAATGCTTGTAAGTGCAGGTTATACTTTATTTAGAATGAGAAAAAGTCTTGCAGTTGGAATTCAACGTTCAATAAGTGATGTAAAAAAAGCAGCAACTGGAGAACATAAAACAGAAAGAGTTGACCAGGACCTGAGCTTTAAATGGGTTATGATTGGAATTGCATTTTCTGCTGTTATGACCTTTTTAATCTATAATTATTTTGCACAAGATATTTTTGCTGCTCTTGTTGCAACTCTGGTTATGATTATAGCAGGATTTTTCTTTGCTGCAGTCTCAGGGTATCTAGTTGGAATCATCGGCTCAAGTAATAATCCAATAAGTGGATTAACTCTTTCCACTTTAATTGTTGCTGCTCTATTAATGGTTGCACTTGGAATGACAGGAAAACAAGGAGTTGCTGCAGTGCTGGGAGTTGCAGCTGTCGTTTGTGTCTCGGCTGCAGTTGCAGGCGAAATGCTTCAAGACCTAAAAGTGGGTCATATACTTGGTGGAACTCCCTGGAAAATGCAGGTGGGTGATATACTTGGCGTAGCTGTTGCTTCCGCAGTAATGTT
>JARYLX010000178.1 GCA_029907415.1 Melioribacter sp. | reverse complement strand
TTCATGCATATAGTTAATCTAGTAGAGCCATGATGTTTTAAGATAGGCATATTGATAAAAACATCGCATTCAAGCAAAAGTTCGTGAACTTTATCTTTTTTTAGTTTCCTGCCTTTTTTAATTTCAACATTTTGATAATAGCTTTCGCTGTTTGCAGGCACAATTTCTCCACCTGCATTTTTAACTGCTTTTTCAATTCCGCTGTTTGAATAACATCTTCTCCAGTCGTCACATGTATGGTCGAATACATAAACCTTTTTTGCCCCTGCATTATAGCAATGTTCAATTACTCTTGCTACAAGTTTTGGGTTTGTATTACCGGCGCGTTCAGGAACAACATCCCAGCCAATGTTTGGCTTTATTAATACTGTTTGATTTTTTTTAACAAATGCTTTTATGCCGCCTAAAGACTTAATTCCCTCATCAAACATTCTATCGGGTTCGCCACCTTTTATTGCGATTAGGTCATATGGTAAAGATGAATATGTTTCTTTTGAAACTAAATTATTTATAAATCCAGGGAATGTTAATGATGCACTTAAAATAGTTCCTGCTTGAATGCCTTTTCTAATAAATTCTCTGCGCTTCATTTTTTTCCTCCGTTAATAAAATTCCTTTCATTAAAAGATTGATATATATTATATTGTATCCAAAATTTACAAAAAAATAATGGATGAAGAAATGAATACCAGTACAATTTTATTAAGTGAAAGCAAAATAAGAAACATTGCTTTTGATTTGATAGCACTGTCTGTAATCACTTTAACACCTGCTTTGTCGCACTTACTCAGTATTCCTTTATATTTATTGGAACCAATGAGAATTATGTTGCTGATATCTTTGCTTTATACTACTAAGAAAAATGCATATATACTTTCATTTGTTTTGCCATTCTTTTCATTCTTTATTTCAAGCCATCCGGCACTACCCAAAGCAGTACTCATTTCTACTGAATTGATGTTGAATGTTTATCTTTTCTTTTTATTGTCACAAAAGTTAAATAATAATTTTATTGCAATGTTCTTAAGTATTGTAATGAGCAAGTTTTATTATTATGCAATAAAATTTTTATTGATTACACTTGGTTTGATGACTGGTGAAATTGTATCCACTCCAATTTATTTACAGCTAATAGTTGCACTGGCAATTTCATTATATACATTTATTGTGTTTAGGAAGGAAAGCAAGTTAAACTAAATTTACTAAAAATTTTACTCTATAGTTGAACAGATACTGTCAGGTGTGTCTCTGTAATAAATGTAAGTTGGAAAATCTACTTTTTTGATTTTAAATATCTTTACTGCTCGTTCAAAAAAATCAGAGTCATCGCTGTATTTTAAGTTTTGAAATCCATTTAATTCAAAAAATACTTTTCTTTTACCAAAAAATGTTCCTCCAATAATACATTCTGAAAGATGAATTAATTTTGTTAAATCATTTTTGTCTTTAACATAAGGAGGCCCAATTATTTCAACTCCACCATGAATTAAATCTATTTCCGGATTATTATTCATAAATTCAATTCTTAAGCTTAAATGCTCGGGTTTATATTCATCATCACTTCCTAAGAATGTAATAAAATTTCCTACCGAGGCTTGAATGCCTGCATTTGTTGTAAGAGGGGTTTTTCTGTTTGAATGTCTCAGGTATCTAATGTTTTCGTAACTGAGAATATATTTATCAAGCAATTTAATTGAATCATCAATGCTTCCATCATCAACAATAATTAATTCCCAGTTTTTATAAGTTTGTTTAATTACAGATTCAATTGCTCGTTCGAGATAATTTTTTCTGTTATAAGTCGGAAGAATTATTGAAACATCAGGATGATAATTTTTGTAAACTTGCATCATAAAAAAATGAATTTAGTTTAATTCAAATATAGTTTTTTATTGAACTAATTTTTAATTAATTTCACTTATTAATTTAACAACAAAGAAGACATAAAATGAGTTCTCGAGAGCAAAAGAATTATTTTGAAATCTTAAAAAAGTATGAAAGAAAATTTGAGCCAAAAGAACTGGAAGAATATAAAATGCTGCTCAAGCGGCACAAAGATGATGAAGACCTCGACAAACTCTCTTTGGAAAAATTAAAATCACTTTATATGAAATATCATGTCAATCGCGAAAAAAAGAATTATGATTATTTATTTAAAAAGTCAGATAATAATTCCAATAATCAATCCTCCTAATAAAAATTTGTGGTGGTAAAATGAATTACAAAATATTAAATCGAATTATTGCAGGAATTGTTTTTTTAATCAGTCTTTTTGTTTTCATTTCTACTGTTCAACCTTCAGTTTCATTCTGGGATTGCGGTGAGTTTATTGCTTCTTCGTATGCAATGCAAGTTCCTCATCCTCCCGGCACTCCATTCTTTTTGATTCTCGGCAGAGTTTTTTCGATGATTCCTTTTGCAGAAAATATTGGTTTGCGGGTCAATATGATTTCTGTTCTGGCAAGTGCCTTTTCTGTAATGTTTTTATATTTGATAGCCGTTAAATTAATCCAGAATTATAGAAAAAAAGAACCTGAGAATTTAATTGATGCTCTTGCAACTTATCTTTCTGCTGCCATTGGTGCTCTGTCACTTTCTTTCAGCGATACTTTCTGGTTTAATGCAGTCGAAGCAGAAGTTTATGCAACTTCAACTTTCTTCATTGCATTTGTAATCTGGTTGATGATTTTATGGAATGAAAAAGCTGACCAGCCTGATAATGAAAAATATTTAATTCTTATTGCATACCTTATTGGTCTATCAACTGGTGTTCATTTAATGTCAGTGCTTGCAATTGTTCCAATTGTAATGGTTGTAATATTTAGAAAATATGTTACTGATGAAGAAGTTCTTAAAAAAACCGGGATAATTTTTGTAATCCATTCAATTATAATTTTAGCAATTGCATTTATGATGTGGGCTTCACAAAATGAATCCACTCCACCATCTTATGAGCAATATCAACAAATTGATATGAGATTTTGGATGGTCTTTGCTGTTGTAAGTATTATGTTCATGGGTGCTCTTTACAAAAAAATATTTCAACGAAGTTCATTCTATATTCCAATTATTATTGGTGGTATTGCTCTTGTAGCAGTTTATCCAGGAATTGTTAAATATGTTCCAAAGCTGATTACAATCATCGCTGGAAATGATTATATACTTGATATTATTGTCTCAATACTTCTGTTTGCAATATTGGGTTTTGGAATTTACTGGACAGCAAAAAATAAAAAACCAACATTAAATTTGATATTTAAATGTGCATTCTTTGCAATGATTGGCATTACAACTTATGCAATGATTATTATTCGTGCTAATCAGGAAACACCAATCAATATGAACAGTCCAAAAACTTTTACTGAACTTGAATCTTATTTAAATCGTGAACAGTATGGTGATTTCCCGATTTTCAAAAGAAGATTTTCTAATGAACCACACCAGCAGGCAATTTATACAAATTATTCGAGTGACCTCGATTTTCTGCTTCGCTATCAAATGGACCATATGTTTAATCGATATTTATTCTGGAATTATATTGGAAGAGTTTCGACTTATCAGGACAGCGGTATTGATTGGACTGATTTATATGGCATTCCATTTTTCATTGGTCTATTTGGTTTGTATTTCCATTTCAGAAAAGATTGGAAAATGGCATCTGTCTTTCTTGTAATGTTTATTTTCCTTGGTTACCTAACAGCATTTTATCAGAATCAACAGGAACCTCAACCGCGTGAAAGAGATTATTTTTATGTCGGGGCTTTCTTTGTATTTTCATTATGGATTGCAATTGGAATGCGCGGATTGATTGAATTGCTTTATGAAAAATTTGATAAAATAAAAAATCTTACACCTGCAGTTATAATTCTTCTCCTTTTTGGCTTTATTACTGTTCCTGCCAATATGCTGCGTGTAAATTATTTTGAGCATGACCGTTCAAGAAATTATGTGCCCTGGGATTATGCTTACAACCTTTTGCAAAGTGTTGCTCCAAATGCAATACTCTTCACAAATGGAGATAATGATACATTCCCGCTATGGTATCTGCAGGATGTTGAAGGTGTAAGACGCGATGTTCGAATTGCTAATTTGAGTTTGCTTAATACTCCATGGTACATTAAACAATTAAAAAATACTTCTCCTTATGGTGCTGAAAAAGTTGCAATGAGTTTTACTGATGATGAAATTGACCAGCTTACAGTTCAAAGATGGGAACCAGTTGAAATGTCAATTCCAGTTCCAGAAGATATTATAAAAGAATGGGGAATTACAGATACTTCTGTAATTAAAAAAGGAAAGATTACATGGCGAATGGATAGTCCTGTTCAATATGGAAATATAAAAGCAATTCGTGTTCAGGACTTAGCAGTTCTTGATATTATAATGCAGAGTAAATGGAAAAGACCAGTTTATTTTGCAATGACCTGTTCAGAAGATAGTAAACTTGGTTTGCAGGACTATATGCAATTGGAAGGAGTTGCATTAAGAGTTGTGCCTAAGAAGTTCGCTTCGCAAACTTTTGAATATATAAGTGAACCAATTGTTAGAAAACAGTTGTTTGATGAACCAGAAGGTTTCAGTAAAACTTATCGTCCCGGTTTTAAATTTAGAGGCTTGAATGATAAAACTATTTTCTTTGATGAAAATCATGAACGTCTTGTTCAGAATTATAGAAATACATTTTTAAGACTTGCAATTCATTATCTGTATCAACTTAAAGACAGCACCAAAACAATCGAAACACTTAATATGATGGAAAAGAAAATTCCAAGAAGTGTTATTCCTATTGATTACAGAATTCAACATGATATTGCACGTCTATATTATGCTGCAGGTGATATGAAGGATTATACAATTTATGCTAAGGAATTAATTGAGACTGCTAAAAAAGTGCTTAAGCAAAATCCACAGGATTTTACAAGCTGGAATAATCCTTATGACATACTTCTTACTCATTATGAGAATTTGAAAATGTATAGAGAAGCAATTGATGTATTAAATCAACTTGCTGCTTATATTCCAAACGATGAAACAGTCAAAAGTTTATTGAATAGATACAAGAGACTTGCCGGTGATACAATAAAATAAATTTGATTAAAACATGGACGACACAGATTATTTTCTGTGTCGTCTGTGTAAGTTAAAAACTAATCCGCTCATACTATGAAAATCCTTGTTATTGCATTATCCGGAATTGGCGATGCATTAATGTTTACACCCGCACTAAAAAAGTTAAAAGAAGAATTTCCAGCTTCTGAAATTGATGCTCTTGTTATGTATAAAGGTGTAAAGGAAATTTATGAACGGCTTAAAGAAATTTCGAAAATTCATTACTGGGAATTTTTAAAAGAAGGGAAAATAAAATCACTTCTCTTTGTCTCTAGGTTAAGAAAAAAATATGACATCTCAATAAATGTATATCCATCAAATAGAAAAGAATATAACATCATTAATTTTTTGATTGGAGCTAAAAAAAGATTAGCCGTAAAATATCTCAGAAAAGATTTTCAAAATTTTGGATTTTTGAACAACTTTCGTATTCAGGAAGATGATAATCTTCATAATGTTGAAGAAAATATAAAACTATGTGAATTGATTTCGAACAAAAAATTTAATGATGTTTCAGAACTAATACTGAATTTTATAAATGATGATTTAGAGTTTGGTGAAAATTTTCTTAAAGAAAAAAATATTACTGAAAATGAATTGGTAATTGGTTTTCATCCCGGATGTTCAACCTTAAAAAATCATGATAAAAGAAGATGGGAGACCGATAAATTTGCTGAACTTGGTAAAAAATTAATTGAAGAACACAAAGCAAAAATTTTAGTATTTGGAGGACCGGAAGAAAAAGTCTTAAAAGAAGATGTAATTAAAAAAATCAACTCTCATTCTGCAATTAGTGTAAATACATCATCATTAATTCACACAGCAGCAGTAATGAAAAGATGCAACATATTTGTAACAAATGATTCCAGTTTAATGCACATTGCATCTGCATTAAAATTAAATGTTGTTGCAATTATTGGTCCAACAAATCCAAATTACATTCATCCCTGGAAAACAAATTACAGAATTGCATCATTAAATCTTGATTGCTCACCATGTTTTTATTATTCCCCTAAACCATTGAAATGTACCCGCAAGGATATTCAATTCAAGTGTATCAAAGAATTGAATACAGCATTGGTATACAATCATGTAAAAAGTTTTCTGTGAAATATTAAATCTTTAGTGAGCAGAAAAATTAGGAAGTGCAGAAAATAGTAAAATTAATATGATTTGCTGTTGAGTGAATAAAATTATTTTCTTGCAGATTTCACAAATTTTTTGCGGATATCATTAAGTGTCATTCATTCTTCCCTGTTATTCTAAGGAATTCGCCATTATTTTTTCCCCTGTCATTCTAAGTCCGCCATTTTTGGCGGACGAAGAATCTAACTCAGTTTT